>NZ_JASCXP010000041.1:0-28471 GCF_030010695.1 Nocardia sp. CC201C | reverse complement strand
GTCGTCCCATTCGGTGCCGTACGTGTAATCGCCGAAGAAGTCCGCCTCCGATTCCGCGAACATGCCACCGTGACGGCGATCGACGCCGGGCGGGTATTCGGCCGCCGAGTCGGTCCAGGACGCCAGGACAACGGCGGTATTGTCCGGATCCCGGATCAGGCGATAGGTATTGCCCTGCGCGACGAATGAAACGGTCTCGCCGGCTTGAATGGACCTCGTCTGCGCTGTGACGCGCCGCTTGAAAGCACCGCCGATCACGGTCCAGATTCCGGTGGCACCGAATGCGGTGGACACAATGGCGATCACCATATGCTGGAAGTCTTGGCCTGCCCGCACGATGATGCCCGACCGCAGCGAGTTCGGTGCGGTCGCGGCCAGCGCGCGCACGGCGTGATCATCACCATTGGCCTGCCCCGCGATGTACAGCGCGGCGCACTGGTTGCTGTCGCTGCTCGCACCGTCCCCGGCACGGAATCGACTGCCCGCGACGACCGGCACCACCGTGGTGTCGCCGGGACCGTAGCCTATCGTCGCCCAGTTCGACCCGAGCGAACCGTCCGCGCGATCGAAATCGTCGCGGTGGCTGGTGCGCACCAGGGTGCTGTCGGCGGCGAGCGTCCCGGCGACGGTCAATGCGGCATCCGACCGGACACCGGAGACCCGCAACGCGGCGACAGTGTCCAGGTCGGCACGCGACCGCGGCAACCCGGCCGCGAAGAGCGCGCTCGGAGTGGAGAAGTCCGCGAGGGCGACGAGCCGCGCGATGGACGCGGTCAGGGTTCCCGCGCCCGACAGATGGACCCGGCCGCCCGGTACGGTCTCGTGTACGAGGCCCGACGGCAGTCGTGCGACGGTCGCCGCGGGCAGAGCCGCCGTACGGGACGAACGGTCCGGCGGCCGGGCCATGGTCGCGGTGCGACCGGGTGGCGGCTGCCGCTGGAATTGGTCGGCCACGATGCCCCCTAGGTGACGGTGAACCGCGGCGTCACCGCGATCACACCCGGTCCGCTCAGGGTGACCTCCGGGCTGAGCGGTGCGCCGTCCAGGAACTGGCCGTCGCTCGCGGCGGTCCACAGGCCGACGTGAGTGAATGTGCCCGCTGGCACATCGAACTCGGTAGCGGCCATGGACAGCACCCCGCCGGAACCGGGTACCCAGGTTCCGGATCGGCGCGCGTACTCGCCGCCGGATACTTCGCCCTCGCCCGTGGACAGGGGGTCGGCGGTATGCAATGAGATGTACACCTCGGTGCCGGACGGGCCGAGCGCCGCGTAGGCGTCGGCGAGCGCCTGGCGCGTGGTGTCGACGGAAATCGCCATGTGATTGCCTTTCTGGTTCAGTGGTATCGGTACACCGGACCGGCGTACCAGCACTGTGTGGTGTCGTCCGGGTAGTCGACGTAGATGCGGAAGCGCGCACCCGGCGAGGTGATCTGGTCGGCCTGCTCGGCGGTCACCGTCCATCGAACGCGGTCGGTGTCGACGCTCGCCGGCCAGATCGCGAGCTGCGTCGCCTCGGTCCGGTCATAGATGACGAGCTTGACGGCGGTGCCCACCTCCAGCCGGGCATCGGCGGGCAGCCGGATCTCGTGCAGGAGATCCTGTCCCTCGACCAGGATCAGCCGGTCATGAATGGGTACGTTCCCGATGGTCATCACAACGCCTCCGGCTCGGTCGGGCGCTGGCCGGATACGGTGTAGCCGCCCAGCGCTTGCAGAGCCAGCCAGTGCGCGCCATCGATCTGTTCGTCGGTGACCGGCTCGAAGTGCAGGGTGAACGAGCCGGGCGCGGCCATGACCGAACGCGTGGCGCACGCACCCGAAGACGTCGCGGGCACCACGTTCACCTCGGGCATCTGATGCGCGTAGCCGCGTTGCACCCAGATCGTCACGAATGGCGCGGGAGCACCGTTGATAACCGGGACGGGGTCCAGTCGGTAACAGCGTGCCGGACCGGCGTACCCGCCGAGATCGGCGATATGCAGTGTCGCCGTTGCCATAGTCAATCCTCCTGAAAGAACTCGATGATCGTCACTGCCCCGGCCGCGCCGGGTGCGGCGGCGCCGCCCCCGCCGGCCGGGAATCCGCCTGGGAGACCGGCTGATCCACCGCCGCCGGATTGGCGGGCCTGCCACAGGGGCGGCCGGGCTCCGTCGGCCGCGACCATCCCGGAACCGCCGCCGGCAGCGCCGGATCCACCACCGCCGCCACCGCCCGCGAGCAGGCGAACGACACCCGATGTCACCGATTCACCCGGTGCACCGGCGGCCCCGCCCTGCCCACCGCGCATGAAGGACAGTCCGCCGGAACCTCCGTTCGCGCCGGACATTCCGCCCGCCGCAACCATGAGGGAGCCGCCGAAAGACGACTCACCGCCGTCGGCTCCGGCGGCTCCGCCGACGCCCACCATGACGGCCGCGCTGTCCGGTAGCTCGAGTGCCGAGATCCGGCGGTGAGTGTTCGTCACCGCCGCGCCGCCGCCACCGCCGTGATCGTCACCGCCACCGCCGCCACCGCCGCGAACAACGAGTTCGACGGCCTTCAATCCCGGTGGTTTGGTCCAGACGTCATTCGTCGTGAACACCAGCAACCGTGTCGTGGTGGCCATCAGGTGGTCCGTTCGATCACGTAGCAGATGCCGGTCGCACCCGCGCCGCCGGTCGTCGCGCCGTTTGCCGCACAGGCGCTGCCGCCGCCACCGCCACCGGGAAATCCACCCGATCCGCCGCCGTAGTTGCCGCTGTGCCCGCCACCGCCGCCACCACCACCGGTGGCGACGATCTGTGCCGGTGAGCGGCCCGCCCAGCCGGGGTTAGCGGCCGCTCCGCCGGGTGAGATGCCACCGGCCGCACCCGCCGTACCGGCCCACAGGGGTGATCCACCGGAGCCACCGCCGCCACCGCCGCCGTACAGCGCGTAGGCCGACACGGACGGCGTCGGCGCGGTACCCCGCGTGTTGCCCGCCCCGCCACGTCCGCCGTTGCCGCCGGGAATCATCCCGACGCCGCCCTGCGCGACCGGTCCCGGTGCCCCCCACTGGCCCCCTTGACCGCCGCCACCGAGCAACCACTCCCGATCGTCACTGCCGACCTCCGGGCCGAACAGCGAATCCGAGCCGCTGGCTCCGTAGTTACGATCTTGGCTCGCACCGGCGCCACCGGCTCCGATGACAATGCGAATCGGCTTGAAACTGCCGTCGGTGTTCTTCTCCAGCAGACTCGCCGGAATCGACGTGTGCGTTTCGCCGCCACCGCCGCCACCTCCGCCGGACCGGACGCCCTCCACCAGTGCGTCGTAGCTGCCGGAGCTGCCGCCGCCACCCGCACCGATGATGATCACCTCCACCGACAGGATGTCGGGCGAGGGCGTGTAGCTCGAGTTGCGGGTGTATACGATCGCTCGTCCCTGCAATACCAACTGCTCGAAGGCGTTTCGGAGTTCGGTGATGGAGTTGGCGTGGTCGTCGATGCGGTTGTTGTATGCGCCGTGTGCCACGCCCTGCGCGCTTTCGAAGGACGACACCACACCGCCCTTCATGATCGCTTTCGCCGATTCCTCGGTGAGGTTCTGGCCGTATCGGCCGCCGACGACGAAGGCGCCGTCGGGGGCTCCCTGTCCAGGAGTGGTCATGGTTCGCCCTCCGTGGACGCGAGCGCGCCGGATGGGTGCGGGGCCGCACCGGTCTGTTCGACCACGGCCCGCAGATTCGTCGTCTCCGCGACGCTTCGAGGCTCAGCGGGCTTTCCGATGCGGCCGAGCTGCTCGAGCTGGTTGATGACATGTTCCTGTTCGTGCACGGTCATCGCCGACATATCCGGCAGCACAACAGGATCGGGATCTACCTCGTCGATCGAGACCCACCGGGCCGATCCGTTGAGCATGTGCTGCTGTCCGCGATGTGGGAGTTGCAGCTTCTTCTCCTGCAGTTCCGGATGATGCCGGAATCCACACTCGTACAAGTGTTTCGATATGACCCGCGCAATGGATTCCTGCAACAGCATGGGCTGTGTGCGCGACATCGGCACCTGCGCGAGCGCCCAGAGCAGGTGCTGCGCGGGATCGCCCATATTGCACTGATTTTGGGTAGGAAAGCGCACGATTACATGACTCCTAGATTCTGGGCGATGCCGAACAGTTCCTGAATCTGCTCCAGCGCCTTGACGACCGGGTCCTCCGCTTCACGCTGTCCGATGGTGATCGCCCACGCGGGCGCGGTATCGCGACTCCACGACAGGGTCGCCTCGGAGACGCGGTCGACGTAGATCTTGCCCTTGGGCGCGCCCTTCACCGTGGACCCGATCCGATCGCCGACATAGAAGTGCCCCTTGCCGCGCTGCCCGACCAACCACGGTGCGCCGTCGGCGATGTCGAGCCGGTGCGCGATCTGCTCACGGGTGGCCCACAGCTTGGCGCGCAGGGTGATGATCGAGGACAGCGTGTACGCCTGATCGGAGGCGCTGCCCAGACCCTCGTGGTAATGCGACCACCCGAGCTGCTGCGCTCGCGCGGGCGATTTCCACGCCATCCACGCCAGGATGGTGTCCTCGTACAGCGGTTGCAGTAGCGCGTCCGCCGCGCCGCCGACCGGGGGAATCCCGATCATGGCGGCGATCAGGTCGCCCGCCATCTGGATCGAGGCGCTGATCAGCTCGTTCACACCGGGCATGCTGTGCCCGCCGGTCACCACCTGGACGTCGGTGGCGGGACGGCTGACGAAGCCGGAGGAGACGATGCCGTTGCGTTTGGTCTCCCGGTACACGATGCCGGGCGCGGACGGCAGTGTGCCCTTCCACCCCGGCTGGTAGTACTCGTCGGGGAACGCGGGGTCGTCGATGACATCGATGTTCTCGGTGTAGCCGTCGGATGCGATATTGGTCACCGCCCGCACCAAACCGGTGAAAAGGTTTCCCCCGAAGGAGGTTTCACTCGTCCACCCGGACTTGTCCTCGATGTCGATGACCAGGCAGCCGTGCCGCAGATTCGCACCGGGCCACGGCGGTTCGTCACCGTCGAGATAGCGCCGGAACGTCGGCGTCAGCTGCCCGTCGGCCAGAATGTTCTTGGCGACGGTGTGAAAATCCCTGAATCGCGAGTACACCACCGCGAAGGGCGAATTGTCGTCTTCGATCTTCAGTGGCTTGACCACCATCGACCAGGTGGACTGGTCGAAGTTGAACCACTGCGCGGGGTCCATGGGATCGTCGGGCAGCATCCACGCCGACGACTCCAACCGCATGATGTTCACCAGCAGCGTGAGTTTCAACGCCCACTTGGCCGGACCGAACATCAACCACAGGCGCGGGAACTGTACCTCGGCGGGCAGGAACGGATTGCTCCAGCAGACAATATGCTTGAACTCCTCGTAATCGTGCTTGAAGAGCACCCGCACCAGCGTCAAGCCCTCGGGATTCTTCTCGATCTCGTAGGACTCCATCCGCCCCGACCAGCGCACCCCGTCCTTGTCGACCGTGACGTGGATGTTCTTGTTCGGCCGATTGTCGTGATCGATGATCCAGCGCGACAGGTAGTAGTCCTCCGGCAGCTCGAGTTTGCCGATGCCGGTCTCGGCGTCCACTTCCTGGAAGGACGCCGAATAGGTGTGCGCGACCCGGCCGCGCAGAATCCAGTCGCCGTCCCAGAGCCGCACCAGCGGCGGCCGGGTCCGCGCCAGCCGGTTGGCCTCCAGCCGCGCCACAATCGCCACGTACTCGCGGTCGAAATCAATGGTCGCCACCGCGCTCATCGCCGCCACCTCATTCCAGCCCCCACGGCCGCGTCCACGGCCGCGGACAGCGCACCTGCACCCCGGCGCCCGCCGGGGCACCGCTCACCACCACGGGCAGTTCGGTGTCCGGGGTGTAGGGCGGAATCGGATAGAGGAACATCTTGCCGTTCATCCGCTGGTAGACGGCGGTGTCCAGCGACGAGTTGACCTGACCCTCCAGCCCCATCTCGTCGGTGTCCACGCGCACGTGTTCACCGTCGAGCAGTTCGGGCATGGCGATCATGCGATCGGCGTCGGCGTCCGCCCGGTCGAAACGGTCGTCGCCGAACGAGAAATCGGGCAGGGTCCAGCGAATTCCACTGCTGCCCTGGATCATCCACTTCAGCCAGATCTCGGTGTCGGTCGGATTCGACACCACCACCGAACCCAGCTCGGTGGAGCCGTCGGTGGTGTCGGTGGCGGCCACGAACTCATCGGTGGCCTCGACCTCCAGCCAGCGCGGATAGGCCGCCGCCAGCGGCAGCAACACCAGACCGTACTGCTGGCCGTTCGGATCGAAACCGACCTTCAGCCGCGGATTCGACACCAGCTGCACATCCAGCCAGCGCCGGGAATCGTCCACCTGCACCCACAGCTTGGAGCGTTTCTCGTAGGAGAAGGCTTTGCGCAGGGCGGAATCGTTGTAGCGCCAGGGGTTCGCGGCGGTTTCGGTCACGTGGAAGGCGAGGGTGAAGTCGTACTTGTCCTCGCGAATACCACCGTAGGTGGCGCCGAGTTGGAAGGCGGTCGAGTTCCAGATCGTCGTCACCGGCGCGTCGTACAGTCCCGCGAACTCGGTGCCGTCGTTCTCCGAGGCCAGGTGCACGCCGCGGTCGCCCGCACCGGTACCGGCCACCGTGAACCACTCGCCGTTGTGGCCCTCCACCTCGATCAATGCTTCATTCATGGTTCATCCTTCGAATCGAAAGGAACGTCGTCATCGGCGCACGAACCCCAGCGAACGTTCCTTCTGAATGAGGTTCAGCTCCCGTCGCAGCTCTGCGGCCGTCATGCCGGTGTGCAGGTTCTCGATGGTGAGCGAGTTGTCGGTAGTGCCGCCGGGCTGCGCGAGTTCCGACAGCTGCGACCACTGCTGCGGGTTGAACACCGGCTCCGGTTTCCCGGTCTTGTTCTCTACCAGGGTCAGGCCCGGCTGCAGCCAGCCGCCATTGTCGTAGCGGCTGGGAACCAGGTATTTCAGGAACGAATTCGCGAGCCTGCCGGGAAGGTCGAGGAACTGCTCCGGTCCACGATTCGGGTCGTAGATGATCGGAGCGTCCAGTCCCGCCGGAGTGCGGCCGTTCTCCGCTTCCCATTCCGCCTGCTCGGTCCGATAGTCGGTGAAATCGGTGACCGACTGATTCCATGCGGCGGCGGCCTTGAACAACGGGATCTGGTCGAGGCTCGGCGCGCCGAAGACGTTCCGGATATCGCTCAGCTGCCCATCGACGAACGAGTCTCCGGCGTTCTGGAAGTTCGAGACGATATCGTCGAACAGAGCGGCCTCGCGCTGCTGTGCCGGGGAGAGGTCGCTATCACCGGAATCGACGTTCTGGTTGGGTGATTCGCCTCCGGTCGTAGGCGGTTGCGACGCGGGACTCTGCTCGCTGACGGTGTCGAATACGAAGTGAGCGTGATTGGTGTACGCCGGGGCGTTCGCACCGACCGCGGTACCGCCGTACTGTCCATTGCCGGACTTGCCACCCATTTCGAAGTTCACGCCGTTCGGCAAGGTCGCCGAGGTGTGGCCGCCGTACGGGCCGCCGGTGTACCAACCGATCCGCAGGCTGCCGGAGGGGCCGAGCCCGGACTCGAATCCGCGCTGGGCGAGCGCTTCGGCCTGATTGCCCGTCCAGAACCGGGTGTCGAACGGAGGCCGTCCGGCAACGTAGTTCGCGAGGGCCGACACCGCACCGGAACAGTCGCCCCAGTTGGTTCCGCCCCATTCGTAGGGCTTGCCGTCCACCTGCTTGGCGAGTTCGATCAGGCCGCTCTTGGTGACGAGGCCGCCGGTGGCGTAGCCGGGGACGGCACCGTTGTTGATCGCTTCCAGCAGTGGGCGGTTGCGTCGGGTGGAGGCGGCGTTGATGACGAATTCACCGTTGGAGAGGCGGGCAAGGATGGAGTCGCTGGTGCCGGTGCCGGGGCCGGAGATGTAGCCGCCGGAGGCTTTGCCCTCTGGCTGATCGTCCCCCCCAGTGAAGAAGCTGCCAACGCTGTCTAACGCTCTGGCAATCGGTTCTGGAATCTTGATCGAGTTCCACAGGTCCGAGATCTTGTTGATAATCTCCTCGATCTTCGTACGCAGACCTTCGAACCACCCCTTTCCTGTCTCGATGGCGTTCTTGATTGTGTCCCAACCGGATTGGAACGCCGTCTGGAAGGTTTCCCAAGCGGGCTTGATGTACTCCTCCCACATCGCCCGGAAAACCCCGCCGACCGTCTGCAAGGCCGCCTGAAACCCATCCCAGACCGGTTTGATCCCACTCCACGCAGCGGAGATACTGTCGCCGATCAGCCCGATCACGGGCTGCACGACCGTCTCCCACAGCCAATTCAGCACCGCGCCCACCACTTCGAGCGCGGCGGTGAACGCATTCCAGATCGGCTGCACATAGTAGTTCCACCACAGCGAGATGGCCTCGGCGATGAGCCCGATCACGGGCTGCACGACCGATTCCCACAGCCAATTCAGCACCGAGCCCACCACTTCGAGCGCAGCGGTGAACGCGTTCCAGATCGGCTGCACATAGCCGGTCCACCACAGCTGGAAGGCCGCGCCGATGAGTGCGAACACCGGCTGCACCACCTCGACCCACAGCCAGTTGAGCATCTCGCCGACCCGGCCCAGCGCGCCCAGGAAGCCGTCCCAGATCGGCTGGATGAACTGCCACGCGGTGGCCATGGCCGACTGGATGCCCGACCACACCGTGGCCCAGATCTGCTTGCCGCTCTCGGTCTGGGTGAAGAACCAGGTCAGCGCACCTACCACCGCCGTGATGGCGGTCAGGATCAGGCCCAGCGGATTCGCCCGCAGCGCGGTGTTGAAGGCCCGCGCCGCGACCGCCGCGCCCTTCTTCGCGGTCGCCCATACCGTGGTGGCCTTGGCCGATGCGGTGGTCGCCAGGGTCATGGCCTTGGTTCCGGCGGCGGCGGCCATGGCCCTGGTTCGCACGGCGAGCAGCCTGGGATCGAGCTTGCCCAGGCTGCCCGCGAGGTTCGCGCCTTGATCGAAAGCGCCCTGCAGCGCATTGTTCAGCGTTCCCCGAATACTGCCGAAGGCGTCGTCGACGACGCCCTTGATGGTGCCCTTGGCCCCGGCGAACGCGCTCGCCAATGCGGTGTTCACGGTGCCCTGGGCGGAGGCGAACACATCGAGCAGGACGCCGTTCACCGCTTCCTGCGTCGAACCGAACACCGCGTCCATGGCGGTGTTCAGGGCCTCGGGTGAGGAGCCGAAAACGCTCGCCCACGCACCGTTCACGGTCTCGGAGGCGGTGGCGAACGCGCCTTCCAGCGCGCCGTTCACCGTGTCGTGCGTTTGGTCGAACGCGGTGTTCAACGCCTGGTTCGCGGTCTCGGTGACACCCGCGAATGCCTCGTCCACCGCCGCGTCGACGGCGGTGGACGCATCGGCGAACACCGCGTCCAGCGCCGTGTTCATGGCACCGGCGGTCGGTTCGAAGGCCGCGTTCACAGCATTGCTCAGCCGTTGTGGGGCTGTCACGAACGTGGCGTCCAGCGCACTGTTCACCACACCGGGAGCGGCGCGGAATGCATCGGCGACCGCGGTCCGCACCGCATCCGGTGCCGATTGGAAGACATCGCGCACGGCGTCGGCCACCTGCTGCGGTGTCGTACCGAGCAACCCGTCCACGGCACCCGCCAGCGCACCTTGCGGTCCCCCCGTCATCAAACCCACGAGGGCGCCGTTCAACGTATCCGAGGCCCGGGCGAACGTGCCGGTCAATGCGGTGTCCAGCGCGGTCGACGCCGAGTCGAAGACGCTCAGCAGCGCATCGTCGACCGTGCCGGACGCCTGGGAGAACACATCCTCCAGGGCGGTGTGCACCGCCCCTTCGGCCGATGCGAACGCGGTGAGCAACAGCGAGTTCACCGCTGCGGGCGACGTACCGAAGGCCCGTTCCCACCCGTCGTTCACCGCGCTGCTCGCGCCATCGAATGCCTGGTGGATGGCATTGTTCACGGTGGGAGTCGCCGCACTGAAGGCATTCTCGAAGGCGGCGTTCACCGCGTTCGATGTACCGTCGAACGCTTCATCCACGGCCGCGTGCACGACACCGGACGCACCGTTGAAGCTCTGTCGCAGCGCGGTATTCAAGGCTCCCGGCGCCGAAGCGAACAGCTGGTCCATGCCCCTGTCCACCGCACCTGACGCCTCATCGAACGCCATTGTCAGCGCTCGTTCCAAGGTGACCGCGACGTCGATGCCGAAGTCACGTACTGCTTCGATGGCCATGACACCTCTGTTCAGTTCGTGGGTCCGCCCCGAGATTCACCGGGGGGACGGGCCGAGCAGTCCGAATGCTGCTCGGATTCGAGTGATTACGCCGACGTCGCCTGCTCCGGTGACGCCGGTTCGCGGGCCCGGACGGCGGCCAGCCTGGCCCGTACCTGGTCCATGGGGATCGCCGTGCCACGCACCCGTCGTTTGGTCTTGTCCTCCACCCCCGGGCGCGGATACGGCGAGGGACGATTGCGGTTGCGGCCGCCGTCCTTGGTCTTGCTCCACAGCAGCAGATTCGCCACATCCACCAGATCGGCCAGCAGATGCTCGACCTGCCCCCACCGGTATCTATCGGGATGCATGGCCCGGAACAGGGCGCTGTCGGAGGAGGATTCGCGAATCAGGACGGCGAAATCGCGCCAGGTGAAACGATTCGAGCCGACGTCGCGCAAGCGGACACCGGCTCGGATGAGATCGGCTTCGACAGCCTCCCCGTGCTGTTCGTACAGCTCTAGGAGGCTGAGGATTCCCCCAGTTCGACCGCCGACTCGCGCTGCCAGGCGGTCATCACCTCACGCACCTCGGCTTGGCTCATCGCGTCGATCACCGTCAGATCCTTCGCGCTGCACACTCCTTCGATGAGCCCGAAGAACTGCTCGGTCTCACCCTCCTTGCGGAGCTTGCGGATCACGCCGAACGGAATGTTGTCGAAGCGCGGCAGGGTGATCTTCTTGCCGTTGCGCGCGGTGTAGGTGAACTTCTCCATCATGGGACCGGACCTTTCGATGCATCGTTGTGATTGAAAAGATTGGGGGACCGGGCTTTTCAAGGCCCGCCCGGTGAGGGCAGGCCCGGTCCGTGGGTCGATGTGACCTCACCGGGCGGGTTCGGGAACTACGAGTCGCGCGTGGGCGCGGCCGTCAGGAGGCGGTCTTGTTGATGAACTCGTAGATGTTGTTGCCGCTGGCGTCCTCGAAGCACTCCATGGTGACCGTGTACATGATCGCGTCGGTGTGCACCTTCACGATGTCCTCGACGGCGGTGATCTGGCCGTCCGGAATGTAGGTCCGGATGGAGCCGACTGCGTCGTCGACGGTGTCGATGACCCACGAATTGTGCGGCAGCGCCTTCTTGTTCTTCTCAACGGTGATGGCGCCGGTGGTGCCGTCGACGGTGACGTTGTCATCGCCGAACACGGCCTTGAGCACGTCGGCGTTGGTCGACTCGAGGAAGGCGAACTTCAGGGTCGCGGTGTAATCGGTCTGCAGCACCTTCACCGTGGAGCCGCCGAAAGCCTTCTTCTTCTCGGTCTCTCGGGTATTCGACTCGGTGAAGCCCTCTTCGCCGATGTAACCGCAGTCGACGAAGGCGGCGTCCAGCGCATCGGTGGCGCTGGTCGGACCCGCGGTGGCGAGCGGTGCGCGCAGCACCGCTCCGGTCGCCTTCGGCATGGCCGCGTAGACGTTGTTGACAGTGCTTGCCATAGTTGTGCCCCTTTCAGGCATTGTGGACCGGGCCTGGAAACTGAGTGCGATTCGGGCTGAGTCCTATTGGGCTTGCCCGCGCAGGAGGAAAGAGAGGGTGAACTGATAGTTCGGGCGATACGGGTCGGGCTCGGGCAGACGATCCGCAGGACGGTCGACCGCCACTACATCGCGGACGCTGGGAATTGACGGATCATGGCGCGCGCCGCGCAGGATCGCGAAACACAACTCCGCCAGCGCGGCCGCATCGGCATTCGTCGCATCAGTGCATTGGACGGTGACGAATCGCGACGCCAGCGCTCGCCCGGTGTCCTCACCCCAAAAACTGGAAAGCCGGACAATTCGGCCGGGCGGAGTCTCGGGCACGGTTCGCACCACGGGGGTGCTGTCGCCACGATCGGCCAACTGTGCCGAAAGATACGTCATGACAAGCGATTCGACATCGGGAAAAACTACGATCTCAACCATTGACTACCTCCTTTCTCATTGAGTACCTCCGGTCTCGAAAACGATCCGGAATTCACAGAACCATCACGTATGGCGTTCCGGCACTTCTACCGAATGCCCGGAATCGAAACTCGAGGGAAAACAGGCACTTTCGACCATCCTGCGATAGAGCCACAGAGGCCTCCGGTTCGGTGACCGTCAGGCCACTACAACGCAAGACGGGAGGCCATGGGCATGTCCGCTGCGTACTTGGAGCCGAAATCGCGGGGCCAACAGGCACTTTCGACCGCCCTGCGATAAGGTCGCGGGGGCCTCCGGTTCCCGGTGACCCACCAGGCCGGAACCGGCTTCATCGGTTCCGCATGTGCACGCGAGGAGGAGAACATCCATGACCGCAGTCCGCCGTCTCACAGTGGCGCTAGCCATCGCCGCAACCACCGGTGCCGCCGCCTGTGGAACCGACTCCGGCCAAGAAGCCGCAACAACCAACGAACCGACGACAACGATCTCAGCATCAAAGACAACCGAACCGGCCACGCCGATGACCGAGCCGACCGCCCCGACCACTTTCGAAACGATCACCGAACGGGAACTGAAACTCATCGCGAAGAACCCTGCGGATCATAAGGACCGCGCGATTATCGTGTACGGGAGGGTCACACAGACGATGAAGGACGAGACAAATGGTGCTGATATCGCACAGCTGCTTTGTGGCACGTCACCGGATTCGGCTACATGGGATACACAGGTAATGATCGGCACTGAGAGCGATCTGCTGAAGAACATCGTGGAAGACGATCGAGTGCGTGCGGAGCTGAGGTCGACCGGTCGAACCGCCAGCTATACGAGCGCTATCGGCGAGATATCGAACCCTTCGTTCTGGGTCAGCGGAATCAGCCTGCTGGACAACTGAGACCGATGTCGCACGCGGCCACCGAATTACATACAACCGAATTCGGTCGGCCGCCCGGTTCAGTCACGTCGTGACAACGTCGGATACGAAATCCATGTTTGACTCCTTGGTTCGGTAATCGCCGCACATGCCCTTACAACAAAACCCCCGAATCCGACAGCGGATCGAGGGCTTCTCACATGCAGCACGGCGTGCGATCGTAATCGCTTGCCTAAGAGATGATTTCCCGACCATTTCGGGATGAGGGCGCAGCTCTGGCGCTGCACATAGTCTCACCTAAGCCGCGGATATTGTCAACACCCAACGTCGAGAAACACCAAAACCGCAGGTAGACACCGGTCCATCGACTCACCCGCCCGCGCAGCCCACCGCCACCGCACCCTTGGCCTAACGACGCCGCTCGGCACCGCACCTGCGGAACCGGGCGAACCGGTTTTCGGCCTCCGGGTGGTGACCCCGGCCCTGTGACCGTATCGCGGAGGTGCTCGAAATGCTTGTCGGCGTGGCTGTTTCGGTGGGCGTGGCTGTCGTCGTGTCCGTGGTGGTTTCGGAGCCGCATGCGGTGAGTCCGGCGGTGGCGGCGGCGATGGCGACTGCGGCGGCGAGGCGGCGGGCGGCGGGCATGGGCATTGTTCTCCTTGCATGAGCACGCCTCGTTGGTCGGTGACGAATCACGACACCAGTGCACGCCCGGCCGTCTGTCACCGCCATAGGCCAGCCGTGGCGAAAGATACTTCACGGTAAACGATTCGAAACTCGGAACGCTACGATCTCAACCATTGACTGCCTCCTTTTCTCATCGAGTACCTGCAGACTGGACAACGATCCGATATTCACAGAATCTCCGGTACGGCGGATCTGCTGGAAACGAAACTTCGCGGGTCGAGAGTTATTCGAACTGCGGCCGACTGCAACGCAAGACGGGAGGCCATAGGCATGTCCGCTGCGTACTTGTGCCGAAATCCCGGTGCCAACAGGCACTTTCGGCCGCCCCGCGATAGGGTCGCGGGGGCCTCCGGTTCCCGGTGACCCGCTAGGCCGGAACTGGCTTCATCGGTTCCGCATGTGCACGCGAGGAGGAGAACATCCATGACCGCAGTCCGCCGTCTCACAGTGGCACTAGCCATCGCCGCCACCACCGGTGCCGCCGCCTGTGGGACCGACTCCGGCCAAGAAGCGGCAACAGCCAACGAACCGACGACACGATCTCAGTATCAAAGACAACCGAACCGGCCACGCCGATGACCGAGCCGACCGCCCCGACCACTTTCGAAACGATCACAGACCGCGAACTGAAACTCATCGCGAAGACCCCAGCCGACCACAAGGACCGCGCGATCGTCGTCTACGGGCGGGTGGCCGAGACGCTGAGAGACCCCGACCTGGGAGCGGAACTCGCTCGGCTCGTCTGCGGCGCAACGCCGGACCAAGCCACGTGGGAGACCGAGATCATGATCGGTACCACGGAGGACCAGCTGCGGGATGTCGTCGAGGGCGATGAGGTACGCGTCGAGGTCACGTCAACGGGTCGACGGGCCACCTACACGAGTGTCCTCGGCGTGGAGATGTCGAACCCTTCGTTCTGGGTCAGCGGAATCAGCCTGTTGGACAGCTGAGGCCGCTGTAAAACGCGGCCACTGACTTCCGCATAACCGGATTTCAGGTGGCCGCCCGATTCGGTCATGTTGTGACAGCGGCGGATACGAAATCCATGGCGGCTCCTTGGTTCGGTGATCGCCGCACATGCCCTTACAACGAAAACCCCGAATCCAGTAGCGGATCGAGGGCTTCTCACATGCAGCACGGCGTGCGATCGGAAAGACGGCTCGAATCGCGGTGTGGCTCAGCGGGAGGGCAAGAGGGTGAAGGCGTCGATGTGACGTGGTCGGACCACGGAGAAATGGCGTCGATCCGTGGTGGCGATGTATGTCAGGTTCCGGCGTTCGGCTGCGGCGATTACCGAGGCGTCAGCAGTTCCCAGTGGCAAGTCTCGGTATTTCGCGACGAGTTCGGCGATGCGGAGCCAATCCGCCGCGTGGACGGGCTCGATCACGAACAGACCCTCGGCCAAGTCTCCGAGGAAGCGCACCTCGGCTTCGGTTCCGAGTCGGCTGGCGATGAGGTATGCGGCTTCGGTGATGACGAGGGTCGGGACGACGAGGGGGCCGCGGTGTGTTTGGAGCAGTTCGAGGCAGGCTTCGTGGTGTGCATCGTCGGCGTCGACGTAGGCGTACAACGGTCCGGCGTCGACGATCAGGGCGCTTATCGGTCCCACTCTCGGCTGAGGATTTCATCGATCCGGGCCGACACGTCCGAGCGCCCGCTGCGCCCCGCCGCTGCCGCGCCGAACCGTCGCCGCGCACCGGTGGGTGCGCAAAGATATTGGGTGATCGCCTCGCGCGTCAGTTCGGCGACCGTGATACCGCGCCGCGCCGCCTCATGGCGCAGGCGCTCGTCAAGCTCGTCGGGTAGCTTCACGGTTGTCCGCTTCATGGTATGCCAGCATACCTGTGAATGTTAGTGGCGCTGACGCCGCCTCGCGTGGAGATCAGCGGAAATCCGTCTGGGGCAGCAGCATCAATTGCTGGACAGCTGAGCCGAGCTCCCCTACCGCGCCGCCTGGAACACCAACACCGTAGACCCGATGCGGATGGCGTCACCGTCGGACAGCACCGTGGCGCTGTCGATGACCTCGTCGTTGATGTAGACGCCGTTGGCCGAGTGCAGATCCTTGATGAGGAGACCGGCGCGGCTGGGGGTGATGTGGGCGTGGTAGCGGCTGGCCTTAGGGTCGTCGAGGATCAGGTCGTTGTCGGTCATGCGGCCGATCTTGAGGCCGGCGGCGGCGACGGGGACGGTGCGGCCGTCGGCGAGGCGGAGGTGTCCGCTGCGGACGGCACGCGGGGTTTCGGTGACCGTTTCGGTCATGGCCTTGGCCATGCGTTCGACGTCGACGATCTCCATGGTGTCCAGGGGTTCCTGTCGCAGTACCCGCTGTTCCAGGGCGACCAGGGCGGGGCCGGGGTCGATGCCGAGTTCGTCGGCCAGCACGGTGCGCACGCGGCGGCAGGCGTCCAGGGCGTCGGCCTGGCGGCCGGACAGGTACAGGGCGGTGATGAGCTGCGCCCACAGCGGCTCCCGCAGCGGATGCGCCTGGGTCATGGCGACCAACTCACCCACCACCGAAGACGCGCGCTTGCAGGCGATTTCGGCGTCGATGCGGGCGGAGGCGGCCAGCAGCCGCTCCTCGTCCATGGCGGTGGCGAAGCTGTCGGCGAAGGACAGCCCGCTCAGATCGTCGAGGGCGCGGCCGCTCCACTGCTCCAGCGCGGCCGCGTACAGCCGGGCCGCGGATTCGGGATCGCCCGCCGCCGCGGCCTCGGCGGCACTGCGGCGAATGGTTTCGAACCGGCCCAGGTCGCACCGGTCGTCGGGGATCTCCAGGCGGTAGCCGGAGGATTCGGTGCGCAGCACGGCGGCCGCGTCCACCCCCGCCTGACGCAGCGTCTTGCGGATATTCGACACGAACACCTGCAGGCTGGCCTGGTAGGAGTCCGGCGGCTCGTCGTTCCACACGATGTCGGCCAACGCCTGCGAGGACACCGCGCGCCGCCGGTTAACGATCAGCGCGGCGAGCAGTGCGCGCGGTTTCGGTCCGCCGACCGGCAGCACCCGGCCGTCGACCAGCAGTTGCACAGGTCCGAGGACCCGCACCTCGAGAGTCATGCCGTGCACCTCGGATTACGTCAGGGCAACTTGCAGCAGAGCAACGAAAACGCCGCGGCGGTGCAGACACCGCCGCGGCACACGCGTCGCTTCACCTCGTTCGGAGTTTCCGCTCGCGGAATACCTTACTTGGCGCTGATGGAACGACCGACCGACTTCAGGTCGTTGCACGCCTCCACGACGCGGGCGGCCATATTGGCCTCGGCCTTCTTCAGGTAGGAGCGCGGGTCGTAGACCTTCTTGTTGCCGACCTCGCCGTCCACCTTCAGCACGCCGTCGTAGTTGCTGAACATGTGCGCCGCCACCGGCCGGGTGAAGGCGTACTGGGTGTCGGTGTCGACGTTCATCTTGACCACGCCGTAGCGCAGCGAATCCTCGATCTCCGACTTCAGCGAGCCCGAACCGCCGTGGAAGACGAAATCGAACGGCTGCGCGTCCGCGCCCAAGCCCAGCTTGGCGGCGGCCACCCGCTGACCCTCGGCCAGCACCTCGGGCTTGAGCTTCACATTGCCCGGCTTGTAGACGCCGTGCACATTGCCGAAGGTGGCGGCCAGCAGGTACTTGCCGTTCTCGCCCGCGCCGAGCGCGTCGATGGTCTTCTCGAAGTCCTCGGGCGAGGTGTAGAGCTTGTCGTTGATGGCGTTCTCGACGCCGTCCTCTTCACCGCCGACGACGCCGATCTCCACCTCGAGGATGATGTTGGCGGCGTGGGCCTGCTTGAGCAGTTCCTTGGCGATCTCGAGGTTCTCGTCGATCGGAATCGCGGAACCGTCCCACATGTGCGACTGGAACAGCGGGTGCTGGCCGCTCTTGACGCGGTCGGCCGAGATGGCCAGCAGCGGGCGCACGAAGGTGTCGAGCTTGTCCTTCGGGCAGTGGTCGGTGTGCAGCGCGATGGTGACGTCGTACTTGGCGGCGATCACGGTGGCGAACTCGGCGAGGGCGACCGCGCCGGTGACCATGTCCTTCACACCCAGGCCGGAGCCGAATTCGGCACCGCCGGTGGAGAACTGGATGATGCCGTCGCTACCCGCGTCGGCGAAGCCCTTGATGGCCGCGTTGACGGTCTCCGACGACGTGCAGTTGATGGCAGGAAACGCGAAGGAGTTCTCTTTGGCCCGAGCAATCATCTCGGCGTAGATCTCCGGAGTCGCGATGGGCACAGTGACCTCCGTTGTGTGTGCTGCGTACAACAAATTCTGTCAGCCCACACCATAGGACAGGCGGCTTTCACACCACCGGCTGCCCTCACAACCCTGATAAGTCTGTGATGTCGCTTCGACATTCGGTGTGATGTGCGAATCACCGGTACTGTGGTGGCCGTGACCTTGCTGGCCGCTGCTGACACCGTGACGACCCTGGCGATGCCCCAGTTCTTGGATCCCATGTACCTCCTCACGGAGTCGTGGTTGAAGAACGCGGTGCTGCCGGCGATTCTGGCGATCGTCTTCATCGAGACCGGGCTGCTGTTCCCGCTACTGCCGGGCGACTCGCTGCTGTTCACCGGTGGCTTGCTCGCGGCACAGCCGAACCCGCCGGTGTCGATCTGGATCCTCGCGCCCGCCATCGCGGTGACGGCGTTCCTGGGCGACCAGTGCGCCTACTGGATCGGCCGCAAGGGCTTCGGTCCGGCGCTGTATCACCGCCCCGACGGGCGTTTCCTCAAGAAGAAGTACATCACCGAGGCGCACGACTTCTTCGAGAAGTGGGGCCCGGCGGCCATCATCATGGCCCGCTTCGTCCCGATCGCCCGCACCTTCGTGCCGGTGCTGGCGGGCGTCTCGGCCATGAGCTACCGCAAGTACGTGCCGTTCGACATCGTCGGCGCGATCCTGTGGGGCGGTGGCGTCACGGTGCTCGGCTACTTCCTGGGGAACGTGGCCTTCATCCGGGATCACGTCGAGGCCATCTTCCTGATCATCGTGTTCATCTCGGTGCTGCCGATGGTGGGGTCCGTGGCGCGCGCGTTGCTGGGCCGTCGCTCGGCCGATGCCGCGGTCGTCGCCGAGGCGGAACCCGCCCGTACCAACGAACCCACCCACTGATCCCTTGTCCACCACCCCGCTGAACCTTGCGATGGGCGGTTTCGATCCCCTCGAGACAGCCGGGCCGCTGCTCGTCTGGACGGTGGTGCTGACCTTCGTCTTCCTGGAGTGCGCGCTCATCATCGGGCTGTTCCTGCCCGGCGATTCCATGCTCATCACCGCCGGCGTGGTGCTGGCCGCGCACGCCACCGGAGAGGCGCAGGTCTGGGCGCTGTCGGTGGGAGCCATGATCGCGGCCATCGCCGGTAACCAGGTCGGATACGTATTCGGCCAACGCACCGGACACCATCTGGTGGCGCGCAAGAACGGCAAGTACATCAACACCCACAACCTCGCGCGGGTGTCGGCCCTGCTGCACCGGCACGGCTTCTTCGCGGTGCTGGTGGCGCGGTGGATTCCGTGGGTGCGCACGCTCTGCCCGCTGGTGGCGGGTGCGGCCGGAATGGATCACCGCAAGTACACCGTCGCCTCCACCATCGGCGCGATCATCTGGGCACCGGTGCTGCTGCTCATCGGCTACTACGCGGGCAGCTTCCTGGAGGACATGTCCTGGCTCATGCCCGCGGTCATCTGCACGCTGGTGGTGGGGCTGATCCTGGGCACGCTGCTCGGCATCCGGCAGTACCGGCTGGAGATGGCGCGTCCGGCCGAGGATTTCGATGTGGACGACGCGACCGACACCGCGGCCGTCGCGGACCATCGCAGCATCTGAGCGGAGGCACCCGGTTCCCGCGCGTGCGCGGGCAGGAGCGTGCTCCGACGCCGTACCGGTGGGTCAGAGTCCCGCCGCGGTCACGGTGTGCGCGGCCTCCATCAGCATCCAGCCCGAAAGCTGTACCGACAGATCGCGTTCCGGGGTGCGGGAGGCGGTCACCGAGCCATTGGCGGTGAGGTAACCCGCCCCCGCGATACCGGGTAGTCGGGCCGGTTCGCGCCAATCGGGACCGAAGAGCGGTTCGCCCTCCACCTCCAGCCGGTTCTCCCAGGCCGCGACGGCGGAAGCCCGCACGATCGCGGCGGCGGTGCGGCGGGCCTTGATGTGCGCGGCGTCGTCGCCGGGCAGCATGACGGCGACCAGGGCCAGGTAGCGGGCGAGGATGCCGTTGAACAGGCCGCCGTCCCCACCGCCGCCACCATCGACCACACCGCCGCTGGTCATATGCTCCTCGACGGCCGCCAGCAGGGTCAGCACCCGGTCCGCGTGCCGGGGTTCGCCGGTGTGCACCGCCAGTTCGGTTTCCAGGCCGAGCACCACGCCCTGGCAGTAGGTGTAGACCGGATGCTCGACCTCGCCGGAGGGCAGATGGATGCCGTCCAGAATCAGCCCGGACTCCTTGTCCCGCAGGGTGTCGTCGAGCCAGTCGGCGATTTCCTGAGCGCGCCCGTAGCGCCCGAGCCGCGCCATGACGATTCCGGCCGGACCGTTGGCGGGCGCGTTGTAGAAGTCGGAGCCCCTACGCCACGGAATGCCGCCGCCCACCTCGGGCGTCCACCCGTCGACCAGTTCCTTCTCCAACGTCCGCAGCCCGTACCGCATATCGTCGATGCCCAGGGTGCGGTCGGCGCGCTCGAGGGATATGGCCAGCCAGGCCATATCGTCGTAGTAGTTGTTGGTCCAGCCGGTGATATTGCGCAGCCGCATACCGCGCGCCACGGTTCGGATGCGCCGCAGCCGCGCGGGCGTGGGCTCCCGGTTGGCGGCATCGGTGGCGCAGTCGATGAGATGGGCCTGCCACCAGTAGTGCCAGGACACGAAGAGGCGGTCGCGCCGGGTCGCGGGCCAGCCGACCACGCCGAGAGTGGCTCCGGGAATTCCCCACAGCGCGCGCAGATGTCGTGACAGGATGGCGGATTCGGCCATATCGGCACGCTCGGACCAGAGCGCAGCACTGGGCTCGGCAGGTCGCCCGGTCCGCGAAGTCATAGGACATATGGTGCCAGTCGGGCACCTGATCATGTGGCTGATTTCGTTATGCAACCGTGTCTGAATCGATCTTGGCAGGATGGCCGCGACCGGCCGTGGACCGGGGCGTCACCAGGCGGCCGACAGGTCCGCGTGTTCCCGCACCCACGCGTGCATGGCGATCCCCGCCGCGACGCCCGCGTTGATACTGCGCGTCGAACCGAACTGCGCGATGGATACGGTCAGCCGCGCCCCCGCCTTGGCGTCGGCGGTGACTCCCGGCCCCTCCTGCCCGAACAGCAGCAGGCATGCGCGCGGCAGCCGCACCGTCTCCAGGGGTACCGCGCCGGGCACATTGTCGACGGCCACCACCGTCAGCCCGGCCGCCGCCGCGAATTCCAGCAGCGCCGCCGTATCGGCATGATGCTCGATGTGCTGATAGCGGTCGGTGACCATGGCCCCGCGCCGATTCCACCGCTTGCGCCCCACGATGTGCACGGCCGCCGCCGCGAACGCATTGGCCGTGCGCACCACCGTGCCGATATTGGCGTCGTGCCCGAAGTTCTCGATCGCCACGTGGAACGGGTGCCGCCGTCGATCGATATCGGCCACGATGGCATCGCGGGTCCAGTACCGGTAGGCGTCCACCACATTGCGGCGGTCACCGTGCGCGAGCAGCTCCGGATCCAGGCGCGGATCCGCGGGCGGCTCGGTGCCGAACTCCGCGCGCCACGGTCCGACGCCGTGCGGATGCTCGCCCCATTCGGTAGGGCCGGGCAGCGATTCGTCGGTCGGGGCGTGACTCACTCCGAACATCGTAACGAGGCCGGGTGCGGGCGAAATCAGGAGCTGCTCAGACCGGCCCCGATGGCGATCACGAAGATCGCGAAATAAAGCAGCATCAGACAGGTGGCGACGATGCCGCAGACATAGCCCGCGGTCACGTTGCCGCGCCCGCCCAGGGTGCCGCCGGAGGCGTCGATCTCGCGGCGCGCCTTGCTGCCCATGATCCAGGCCACCGGGCCGAGCAGCTGGCACAACACCAGGCCCAGAATGCCGAGCACCAGAATGGTGGTGGCCTGCGGATGGTCGGGCGGCGGACCGTAGCCGTAGGCCGGGTAGCCGTAGGAGGGGTAGCTCACCCGACCATCGTATTTCGCCGGCGCGCTCCCACGCGCGTCAGGCGCTGGTGGCGGTGAACGTGCCCAGCGCGAGCAGCACGACGAAGGCGATGACGGCGAGAATGATCAGGATCGACGCGATGATGCCGCAGACGTAACCGGCCAGCACGATGCCGCGCCCGCCGATCGCGCCACCGGAGGAGTCGATCTCACGCAGCGCGCTGCGACCCATCACCCAGGCGACCGGGCCGAGCAGCTGGCAGAGGATGAGGCTCAGAATGCCGAGCACCAGAATCACCACGGCCTGCGGATGATCACGCTGCGGGTACTGGCCGGGCGGCGGAGGCTGCTGATAGCTCATAGGCATGATGGTAGGGGTAGTGCTGACACCACCATGGAATTTCGGGTCAGCGCCATCGTGTCCCGAGCCCGCGCCGACGACGATGAAACCATGACGGAGATGCCCGCCGAACCCACCCTCGTGCTGCCGAAACCCGGCCCCGAGCCGTCCGAACCCGCGCCCGAGCGCACCGGACCGCCCCCGTGGCTGATCTTCCTGCGCGCCCCGTTCACCGCGCGCACCTGGAAGGAATTCGCCTACCTGCTGGTCGCGATGGTGCTCGGCGGCATCGCGACGCTGTATCTGGTCTTCGCCATCGGCGGCGGGCTGTACCTGTCGATCTTCGTGCTCGGTATCCCGATCCTGGCGGCCGTCCTGCTCGGCGGACGGCTGTGGGGACGGGTGTACCGCGCGGTCGTCGGCACACTGCTCGACACCCGGCTGCCCGAGCCGCCACCGTTCGCACCCCGCCCCGGCTTCTTCGGCTGGCTGCGCGGAGCCTTCACCGACCGCACCTCCTGGCGAGCGCTGCTGTTCCTGCTCGCGCAGGCCGTGCTCGGCGTGGCCGTGGGCTATGCGGTGCTGGTCGTCGGCGTCATGTCGGTGTTCGTGGTGCTCTCGCCGATCTTCTGGGTGATCGACCATCCGATCAATGTGGACGAGAACGGGGTGGAGCATCACTCGCTGGCGCAGTTCGGGGACTTCTACGTGGAAACCTGGCCGCGCGTCATCGGTTTCGCACTGCTGGGGGTCATCGCCTGTTTGCTCATGCCATGGGTGATGCGCGGGGTGTGCTGGCTGCACCGGCTGCTGGCCGTCCTGCTGTTGACACCCACCGCGCGGGATCGGCAACTGGCCGAGTTACAGGCCAGCCGCCGGGCGGCGGTGGAGGATTCCGCGGCGACGCTGCGGCGGCTGGAACGCGACCTGCACGACGGCACCCAGGCGCGGCTGGTGAGCATCGCCATGGCGCTGGCCCGCGCCGAGGAGCGCATGGCCGCCGGGGGCGATCCCACCGAGCTGATCGCCCAGGCCCGCTCCGGATCCAAGGAGGCACTGACCGAACTGCGCGAACTGGTGCGCGGAATCCATCCGCCCGCACTGGAACTCGGCCTGGAACCGGCGCTGGAGACCCTGGTGGCGCGCTGTGCGCTGCCGGTGGAGCTGCGGGTGCTGCTGCCGGTGCGGCCCGACCCCGCCCTGGAGGCCATCGCGTACTTCTCGGTGGCCGAACTGCTCACCAATGTGGTCAAGCACGCCGGGGCCACGCAGATCTGGGTGTCGGTCCTGCCGCAGGGCACCGAGCGGTTCGCGATCTCGGTGCGTGACAACGGCGTCGGAGGTGTGCTTCAGCCCGCCGTGGGCACCGGCAACACCGGTGTGGGCGGCGGCCTCTCGGGGCTGGCGGCGCGGGCACGCACCGTGGACGGCGAGCTCGCCGTGGACAGCCCGTCGGGCGGCCCTACCGTCGTCACCGTGCTGCTGCCACTCACGGTGCCGCGATGAGTACACCGCTGCGCATCGTCATCGCCGAGGACAATGCCATCCTGCGCGACGGGCTGACCGGCCTGCTCACCGAGCGCGGCCACCAGGTGGTGGCCGCCGTCGGCGACGCCGACACCCTGGGCGACGTGGTGGCGCGGCATCGCCCCGACGTCGCGGTGGTGGACGTGCGCATGCCGCCGACCTTCACCGACGAGGGGCTGATCGCGGCGCTCGCGCTGCGCCGCGGCCACCCCGACGTCGGGGTGCTGGTGTTCTCGCAGTGGATCGAAACCCGTTATGCGACCGAACTTCTCGCCGCCGGCGCGGGTGGCGTCGGCTACCTGCTCAAGGACCGCGTCGCCGACGTGCGCGAGTTCGTCGACGCCCTGACGCGGGTCGCCTCCGGCGGCACCGCCCTCGATCCGGAAGTGGTGAGTCAGTTGATGGGTGCCACGCGCCAACAGGACGCGCTGTCCCGCCTCACCCCGCGCGAGCGCGAGGTGCTGGAACTCATGGCCCAGGGCTTGACCAATGCCGCCATCGCCGCGGCGCTCACCGTCACCGAACGAGCGGTGGAGAAGCACATCGGCAATATCTTCCTGAAACTGGATCTGCCGCCCTCGGACACCCATCACCGCCGGGTGCTGGCGGTGCTGCGCCTGCGCGGGTGACCGGCGGCGGGTGCGCGGACGGCGCGGCCTGCCACGGAAAGGAAACGATGCCGGGTGATTGCCGGGCGTGGAAGACTGGAACCATGCGGCGGTCGAGATCCGCGGAAGCGGTGAAAATGGTTGGGGCGTGGCCGGATCACCTATTGACGATCGACGAATGGTCTTCGCTGCGCACGGGTGACCTGTTCTGCGAACTGGTCGAAGGGGTGCCGGTGGTCGCGCCGCAGCCGCCACGGCACCAGTTGGCGGTGTGGCGCTTGGCCGCGCAGTTGGAACCGGCGCTGCCCGCGCCGCTGGCGGCCCTGGCCCGGATCGAGTTGGTGGTGGAGGAGCGGTTTCCGGCCACGGTGCGGATTCCGGATGTGCTGGTGGTGGGTGGTGCGGCCGGTGCCGCGCACGCCACGCGGGTGCGGCCGTCGGATGTGCTGGCGGCCGTGGAGATCGCCGCGCCCGGATCGCGGCGGGTGGATCGGGTGCTGAAATACGCCGAATACGAATCGGTCGGTATCGAACACTACTGGCTGCTCGACACGGAGGGGCCGGTGCGGCTGCACGCCTTCGCCCTGCGGGACGGACGGTACGAACCGGTCGGTGAGCATTCCGGGCAGGTCATGCTGGAGCTCGCGGGCCACCGTCTCCGGCTCGACCTCGACGCGCTCACCGCCCTGCGCTCGCTGTCCTGAACGCTCGCTGTCCTGAACACTCACTGTCCTGAACGCTCACTGTCCTGAACGCTCGCTGTTCTGAACCCGGCCGATTCCGCGCCGAGTCGGCCACACAACGGCTCCGCCGCGCCTATCCTGGAAGTCCGAAGCGCTGGTGGAGGTTGTCATGAACCACGCGCGGATGCTGCATACGATTCTCGGCGTCGTGGCCCTGTACCTGCTGACCCTCGTCATCTGGCTGGGCTGGATCGCGCGTCTCGCACCCCCCGGAACAGCGCCGATGCAGATTTTCATGCTGGTCGGCCTGTTCGGCAGCTTCCTCGGGGTCGGCATGCTCCTCGCCCAGCGCCCCTCCCGGGCCGACCGCCGACTGCGCCGTCGCGGATACGAGGGCTGGGCCACCATCGAAGGCGTTCATCCGCTCCGGCGCACCAATCACCACACCGAACTCGCCGAACTCGACCTGGAACTCGTCGTCCCCGGCTCGCCGCCGTACCACGGCACCATCGTCTACGACGTACAACCGGTCGACCAGCCGAAACTCGCGGTGGGCGAGACGATTTCGATTCGCGTCGACCCGGAGGACCGCGACCGCATCATCATCTGCCTGTAGTGCCCGCCGGTCGCCGCATCGACACCAGGCGCGCCCCTCGGATACCGACGAGTCGCGTTCTAGGCTTTGCGAGTGACGATTGCCGGAATTTCGCCCGAGGCGCGGGAAGCGCCGCTGCTGCTGGACACCGAGCCGCCCCGGACACTCGGCTTCACCGATCAGGCGGCGTTCTGGGGCAATATCGGCGTCAGCCTCATCGGATTCAGCGGGGCCGCGTATGTGCTGTACCCGACCGGACATCCGCCGCTGCCGCTGCTCGGCGCGCTGCTCGCCACCCTGCTGGGCACCCTGGTCGGCACCGCCATGGTGGCCGGGACGGGAGCGGTGGGCACCCGCACCGGCGCACCCGCCATGGTGGTGCTGCGCGGACTGTTCGGCACCCGGCTGTCCTTCGTGCCCACCGTCGCCAATGTGGTGCAGTGCGTCGGCTGGGGCGTCTACGAACTGACCGTCATCGCGCTGGGCGTGGCCGCCATGACCCAGGACCGGGTGCCGCACGCGCTGGTCATCGTGGCCGCCGGGGTGCTGTCCACGGTCATGGCCATCTGGCCGCTGCGCGTGGTGCACCTGCTGCGCAAATACGTGACCGTGGCCGTCGGCATCGCCATGGTGTACTTCACCGTCGCGCTGCTGCGCAGCGAGGTCCCCGCCCCCACCGAGACCAGTTGGAGCGGATTCTTCCCGGCCGTGGACACCACCCTCGCGGTCTCGGTGTCGTTCGTGCCCCTGGCCGCCGACTACGCCCGGCACTCGCGCACCGTGCGCGACTCGGCCGGAGCCACGATCATCGGCTACTCCGCCGCCCAGATCTGGTGCTACGTCCTCGGCACCATCGCCATCCTGCAAGCCGGGGGCGACACCACCAAGGTGTTCGACACCTTCCTCGGCGTCACCGCCGGATGGGCCTTCTTCGCGGTATTGGTGCTGCGCGAGGCGGATCAATCCTTCGCGAACGTCTACTCCACAGCCATGTCCCTGCAGAATCTGCTGCCCCGGGTGGACCGGCGCGTACTCGCCGCCGCCGTCGGCGCGGTGGTGACGCTGCTGGCCCTGCCGGTGCGCGATTTCAGCAGCTACGCCAACTTCCTGTACCTCATCGGCTCGGTCTTCGTCCCGTTGAGCGCGGTGCTGATGGTGGACTACTTCCTCGGCCGCGGCCGCCGCTCCTGGAATCTGGCGCAGAACGCACCGGCCCGCCCACTCATGCTGCTGCCGTGGGCGATCGGCTTCGTGACCTACCAACTGTTCAACCCGGGTTCCATCAGCTGGTGGGCCGACTTCTGGCGAACGGTGCAGGACACCACCGGAATCCACCCCGGCTGGTGGTCCTCGGCGTCGCTGTTCTCATTCCTGGCGGCCGCGGTGGTGACCGCGGTCGTGGTACTGGTCCAGCGTCGGAGGGCATGAGCGAATGACCGATGAGCGCGTCTACGGCATGGGAGTCGATCGCATGGTCGAACCCGATTGGCCGCCACCGACTTCCGCCGAGATCGCGGAAGTGCTCGGCACCGAGGCGGTCGTCGACTGGCACAGCCCGCGACCGCTCTCGGCCACCGCGCGGGCGCGCACCGGGGACGGGCGAGCGGTCATCGTGAAGCGACTGCCGCTCGCGCTGCGCTCACCCGCCGCGCTCGAAGAAGAACACCGGTTCATGGACCACCTACGGGCGCAGGGGATTCCGATCCCGGCCGTGCTCGACACCCGCCGGATCGGCGAATTCACCTACGAGGTACAGGAATTCGGTACGGGAACGGACCGGTACCAGGGCGTCTTCTCCTGGTCGCCGTACCTGTCCTCCGCCGATGCCGCCGCGGCCGGACGCGCCCTGGCCCGCCTGCACACCGCCGCCGCGGAGTACGACGCACCGCATCGGCCGCCGCATCCGCTCCAGGCCAGCTTCACCATCTTCGCCTCCGCCGACCCCATCGGCGCGCTGGAACGCCAGGCCGCCGTCCGGCCCGCACTGGGCATCTTCCTGTCCGATCAGCCCTGGCGCACCGACGTGGAACGCGTGCACATGCCCGTCCACGCGCGCCTGTTCCGCACCCTTGCCGACCTGGAACCGCTGTGGACACACAATGATTGGCACGGCACCAATCTGCTGTGGCACGACGGCGAGGTGTCCTCGGTCATCGACTTCGGGCTGGCCGACCGCACCACCAGCGTCCACGATCTGGCGATCGCCATCGAACGCAGCGCGGTGGACTGGCTGGCGCTGCGCGACGGCGACCCGGTGGACGTGCGCCTCGGGCAGGTGCGCGCCCTGCTCGACGGCTACGAATCGCTGCGCCCGCTCGACGCCGTGGAGCGCCGGGCACTACCCGAACTGCTCCCCCTGGTGCACTGCGAATACGAACTCTCCGAGATCGACTACTTCATGGGCGTCGTTCCGGGCGGCAGTCAGGCCAATGCCGAGATCGCCTACCACGACTACTTTCTCGGCCACACCCGCTGGTGGGAGGAGTCCACCGACGGGCAGGCGCTGCTGGACATGCTGCGCTCGCGGTGACTACCGGTGCGCGGTGACTACCGGTGCGCCCGCGGGTCGGCCAGCAGATACTGCGCGCCGGCGTAGGTCGCCAGGATGACGCCCTCGCTCACCCGGCGCGAGCGGCTGCCGCGAGCGAAGATGCGGCGCAACACGATCAGGCCGTCGGACAGGGTGAACAGCAGTGCGCCCACACCCAGGCGGCTACGCGGGTCCGAGTTCGGGATGTTCAGTCCCGCGATGTTCCGCGCGCCCGGTGCGAGTTCCGGATCCGACGCCAGTACGGCGGCGGTGCCCAGCGTCGCCCCGTAGGCGGTGAGCGGTAGCGCCACCGTCGGAG
>NZ_JASCXP010000040.1:0-28502 GCF_030010695.1 Nocardia sp. CC201C | reverse complement strand
GCACCGCGGCGAGCATCCGCCAGTACGGCGTGATGCCGCCGACGGTGACCGCCGAATGGTCCGGCGGACGGCCCGTGAATCGGCTGCGCGCGGGCAACCAGTGCGAAACCCGTTCCAACGCGGGCAATACCACCTACGCCGACCCGTCGCGGTTCACCAATCCGGTGCCCTTCGAACTGCCCCGGGACAACGGTGGCGGTGGTGGCGGCGTGGTGATCGGACCCATCGATCCGGGGCAGATCCCGTCGGTGAGCCTGCCACCCGGTCTGCCCGGCATGCCGAATGCCGGTGACCCGGTGACGAATCCGATCGGAATGCCCGATCTCGGCGATATCCCGACCGCACCGGTGGGTGGCACGCCGCAGCTGCCCTCGATGCCCGATGCGATGCCCGACCTGCCGAGCGCGCCGGGAACCACGCCCGGCACCACCGATCCCGGTGCGGCGCTGCCCGACGGTACCGGCGGCGCGATCCCCGGCGATCCGGTCGGCACCGGCGATACGCCGGATACGAGCGGCGGCACCGGGGCCCCTGCGGGCGGGAGCACCACCGATGGTGGGAATACCGGCGGCGGAACGACTTCCGGTAGCGGTGCGCCCACGGGCGGCACCGACGGTGGCGGATCGACGTCCGGCGGCTCCACCTCGGGCGGCAGCGCCTCCGGTGGCTCTACCGGTGGCGGTTCCACCTCCGGTGGCAGTACCTCGGGCGGGAACACGTCGGGTGGTTCCGGCGGGTACGGCTCGGGTGGCTCCACCTCCGGCGGCTCGACCTCCGGGGGCGGCTACGGGTCCGGGGGCTCCGGCGGCGGATACGGCGGCGGGGGCTACGGTTCCGGCGGCAACTCCTCCGGTGGTTCCGACTCGGGCGGCTCCTCGTCCGGCGGGTCCGACTCGGGGGGCAGCTCCAGTTCCGGCGGCAAGAGTTCATCCGGCGGCAATTCCTCCTCCGGGGGCTCGAGCAAGGGCTCGGGCGGCTCCGGTGGATCGTCCTCCGGCGGTTCCGGTAAGAGCTCCGGCGGCAGCGGTGGCTCGGGCGGCAGCGGTGGCTCCGGTGGCTCGGGTGGCAGCGGTGGCTCGGGCGGTTCCGGCGGCGGAGGCGGTGGTTCCGACAAGTAGCACCCGGATCGACCCCGAGCAGTACCGAATCCCTGTCCATCCCACCGGCTACCGCGCCCCTCGCAGGTAGCCCTCGAACTGGTCGGCCGTCACGCCCCCGTGCGACCCGTGTGACGGTCGGCTCGCCGCCCAGCACGACGAATTGCCCTTCGTGTCACCGGCATGCCACCGGTTACGTGCTCGGGCGGCCTCCAACGGGTCCACCCCGCGTCGTCCTTCGTGCCCGCGACGCGGCGGTGGGCCGTTCGACCGCCCGCCGCCGCGTGTCCGCACCGCGGCGGCGGGCGTCCCCAACCTCCGAGTGGGCGAGCAGGATTCGTCCCCCGTTCACTCGGGCTCTGCCACCCCGTCGAGGGCCGAACCGTCGCCGAACGCGGCGCCGGTGATGACGCTCAGGCTCCCGTCCGTCTCCAGGATCACCGCCGCGATGCGCGTCAGGTCGCCGTGACCGTCGGACCGCACCGCTTGCCGGATATCCGCGGCGCTGAGCCGCTGCTGCCGCATCGCCCGCTCCAGCAGTCGACCGTCGCGCACCACCAGGGTGGGGGCAGCGGTGAGCAGCCGCCGTCCGCCGCGCGGCCGCGTCGCCACCAGCGCCGCCGCATACTGCAGCAGCGCCAACAGGAGCAGCGCCACCGCTCCCTCGGCCCAGGACACCTCCGCGCTGAGCAGGATGGTGGCCAGGGTGGAACCGAGCGCCACCGTGACGACCAGGTCGAACGCGTTCAGTTTCGCCAACGTGCGCTTACCGGTGGCCCGCAGCACCACCACCAGCGTCACATAGGCCGCCGACCCCACCAACAGCACCCGCAGCAGATCCGGCCACGCGTCGAACCACATGAGCTGTCCCGATCGCCGTCAGCTCAGAGCGGCGAGCAACTCCCGGCAGGACCGGGCACAGCGCGGACACGTTTCGGCGCGGATACGGCAGTGTTCGTGGCGGTCGGCGTGCCGGTTCGCGGGATGCGAATCCACCATGGCGGCAACGGTGCTCATCGGAACTCCTCTCGTCGAGCGGGTGGTGGCGGTGGTCTACGTGTGTTCGTATGCCCGGACGACCCGATTCGAGCGGCCACCACCCGGTGTGCTCGCTGGTACCCGCTGGCGACCGTCGTACACGTGCGCCCGGAGATTCGCCGCCTCGGTCGGCGTACGAGGGTTCAGCGCGCGGTGAAGCCGCCGTCGATCGCGAGTGCCGCGCCGGTGACGAATGCCGCTTCGTCGCTGAGCAGGTAGGCGCAGAAGGCGGCGATCTCGTCGGGGGTGGCGATGCGTCCGACGGGATGCAGGGCGGCGATCGCCGCCTCACCTTCGGGCGTCGCACCCATGGAATTGCGGAAGGCCGGGGTGTCGACGGCCCCGGACACCACCGCATTGACCCGGACACCCCGTCCGGCGGCCTCCAGTGCGACCGCCCGGGTGAGTCCGATGACGCCGTGTTTGGCCGCCACGTACGGGGCGACCTGTCCCATGCCGACCACGCCCAGATTGGAGGCGTTGTTGAGAATCGCGCCGCCGCCCGATGCGGCCAGGGCCGGAACCTGGTGCCGCAGACCGTAGTACACGCTGGTGAGATTGAGTTCCAGGTCGGCGCGCCAGCCCGCCTCGTCGATCGACTCGATATCGCCGAAGGCGTTGATCGCCCCGGCATTGTTGAAAGCGGCGTCCAGCCTGCCGAATTCGTGCACGGCGGCGGCGGTGAGGCGTTCGACATCCGCCTCCACGGTGACATCGGTGGGCACGAAGATCGCCCGCCCACCGGCTGCCCGCAGCTCCTCGGACATCCGGTCGCCGACCTCCTTGCCACGGGCGCCCAGCACCACCGCGCCGCCCTCGGCGGCGATCCGCCGCGCCACGGCCGCGCCGACACCCGAGGTGGCGCCGGTGATCAGAACGACCTTCGACTCGAAGCGAGAACCCATCGCGCTATCCCCTTGCGGTAGAGATTGTTTCGTTGACACGTCTAGTAAAGGACGCGCGCGGGTTCGGATCCGGCGGGAATCGGTCGTCGCGTTCGGCGGCGAGAACTCAGCGGTCGGTGGGGGCGAGCAGATCGGGCAGCGCGTCCAAGCCGTCGACCACCACGCCGTAGCGCGTGGCCTGGGGCAGTTCCGCATGCAGATAGCCCCACGGCCCGCGCCGGATGAGCACCGGCACCATACCCGCGGCATTGGCGGGCATGACATCGTTGTCGACCCGGTCACCGACGTAACAGATCTCGGGCGGCCGCAGCTCGGTCACCTCCACCACCTTGTCGAAGAATTTCGGATCCGGCTTCTCGAGCTCCCATTCGGCGGAGGTGTAGACGGCGTCGACGGGCAGGTCCATGCCTTCCAGCGCCGCCTTGGCCTGCGGCGGCTGATTGCCCGCGATGATCACCCGCAACCCGCGGGCGCGTAGCTTGGCCAGTGCCCGGCGCACATCCGGGTACAGATCGTCGGCGTCGAAGTTCACCCGCAGGCTGTCGGGCTCCTCGGCTGCCCAGGCGATCTGCTCCTCCTCCAGATCGATTCCGGGCGAGAGCACTTCGAAGGCGTCGGCCAGCGGTCGCCCGGTGGCGGCCATGCCGCCGATCACCCCGAGCATGGCGAATCGGGGCACGCCCAGCCGGTCGGCCCACCGGCACCAGATTCGCGTCTCGTCGATCAGCGTCTCTCCCACATCGAACACCACAGCCTTGATCATCGGCCCAGCGTATCGGTGCGCGGGACGGGCCGAGCGCCCTCCTCGGCCCGGTGGCGGAATCGGTGCGTGGTACGAGGGTGAGCGGCCCCCGGCTCGGGGTGAGATCGGCGGGTGTGTCCGGCGGCGGAAGCGGCGTGGTCCGATGCCGGGGTGAGCGGCGCGGCCCGATATCGGGGTGAGTGACGCGGTTCCCGGGCGTGATCGGTCGGCGGTGGGTATGGTACGGACGGCGTTTGTGAAACTATCGCCTTTCAAAAGGAGTTCCCTCATGCGCATCCTGCTGCGGACCGGCGTCGTCACCTTCGGAATCGGTGCGGCCGCCGCCCTCGCGGGACCGGCAGCCGCCGATATCCCGCTGGTCGAGGCGCCCGCCGAAGTCGCCACCTCCGACACCCGTTCGACTCCGATCGGCGACGACATGTGCTCGTCGGTGACCGGGTCCTTCGGCAAGGACTACGAAGCCTGCATGTAGTCACCGACACCGGTGCGCATGCGGCTGTCGGCCCGAGCAGTCCCGGGCGGGGGTACCGGCTCGGGCCGATGGTGTCGGACGACCGCGCGACCCGGCATTCGCCTGCGGCGATGCCGAAGGACGTCCCACCGTGGCGCTGCTTCGGCGCCGGGCATGTCCACCCGTGGAGGCGATGGATGCGGTGTCCCGGCCACGCCGACGTGGCAGCGAACAGCGCGGGCGGACGGTGGTGCGGTCGTGAAGCGAGAGGTGGCGGAAGTGTCCGTCACGAACGGGACCGGGTCGCGGATGTGTCAGGCGGTCAGCGTGCGGGGGAGCGACGCCGCGGCGTCGAATCGGTTCAGCACGACGTCGGCGAGCAGGTGATGCGCGCCGATCGCGGCGGCGTGGGTTGTGTCGGGGGCCGCGTTCACCAGCCGGTCGGTGAGCAGGCCGGGAGCCAGGAACCATGGGGCGACCAGGAGACGCCGCGCACCACGGGAGCGTAGGCGCGACAGCGCGGCGGTGACGGTGGGTTCGGTGGTGGCGAAACAGATCTCGGAATCCCAGCCGGTGAGCGCGGTGAGCTCGCGGGCCACATGTGCTGTTCGTTCGTTCGCTGCCGCGGACGACGAACCCACGGCGGCCACGGCAACGCCGAGGCGCACGTCGCTCGTCAGCGACGAAGCGGTGAAAGCACGCGTGCCGGCGCGTGCGGATTCGAGAAGGGACGTGTCGATGACCGCGGCGGGCGACACCGCAGCGGTCGACCCGGCGGTCAGCGACTCGACCACGCGGTCACGCAACGCCTCGACCAGCCGCGGATCGGGTCCGAGCACATCGGCCTGGGTGAGCCGCAGTCGCGGATACCGGGCACCCGCCTCGGCGAGCAGCCCAGGCAGATCCACCCGGGCGTGAAAAGCCTTGCCCAGCAGCAGCGGCACCACCACGGCGTGCGAATGACCGTCCGCCGCCACCGCGGCCACGACCTGTTCGACCGACGGCGTGCTCAGATCCAGAAACGCCAGGCGCACATCCAGATCCGGACGTGCGGCGGCGATCCGTTCGGTCAGGGCGTGCATGGTCGCGGCCGAACGCGGATCACGGCTGCCATGCGCCACCGCGATCAGCGCCGGCGCTCGATGTCGTCCGCGACCACCGGGACCCGGGGCGGTGCGTGGCGCACTCGCGCCGTGCGGTGTCACTCCGGTCGCGGGGGTGCCTCGCGCGCCGTGCCCGAGCGGCGCGGCCGCGGCAATCTCCGGTGCCGGAGAGCCGACTTCCGGCGGCCCGGCGGCCGAACCCGTCCAGGTACCAGAAGAATTCGTCCACCGCTGCGGACGCGCCTCGGCGCTGCTCACACGCCGATCTCCGCACCGACCTCGACGGCGGTCAGCGCATCGCCCACCAGGCCCGCGGCCAGGGTGTTGCCGCCCGCGGGGTCGATGAGCAGGAAGGAGCCGGTGTGCCGGTTGACGCTGTAGTCGTCGGCCACCACGGGATCGGCCACGCGCACCGAGATGCGGCCGATATCGTTGAGCGACAGCGTTTCCGGATTCGGGTCGGCGGCCAGGTGCTGTTCGTCGAAACGCTCCAGCAGTGCGCCCACGATCGCCTGGGTGGTGCGGGTGCCGTGCTTGAGCAGCAGGCGTGCACCCGGGCGCAGCGGCTTGTCACCGAGCCAGCACACGGTGGCGTCGAATGAGTCGATGGGCTCGGGGGCGTCGGCCGCGGCGGCGATGGTGTCGCCGCGCGAGACGTCCACGTCGTCGGCCAGCACCAGGGTGACGCTGCGTCCCGGCTGTGCCTGCGGCAGTTCACCATCGGGGGTGTCGATGCGCTCGACGGTGGTGCGGGTGCCCGAGGGCAGCACCACGACCTCGTCGCCCTTGGTGACCACGCCCGCGGCGACCAGTCCGGCGTAGCCGCGGTAGTCCGGGTACTCGGCGGTGCGCGGCCGGATCACGTACTGCACGGGGAAGCGCAGCCCCACCTCGTGGCGGCCGTGGCTGTCGGCGTCCACCGGCACCGATTCCAGATGCTCGATGAGCGAGGGGCCGGTGTAGTACGGGGTGTTCTCCGAGCGCGAGGCGACATTGTCACCGTGCAGCGCCGACACCGGAATCTCCTGCACATCCTCGGGAGCCCAGCCGAGTTTGGCGGTCAGTTCCCCGAATTCGCCGCGGATCTTGTCGAACACGGCGGCCGGATCGTCCACCAGGTCGATCTTGTTGACCGCCAGCACCAGCTTCGGTACGCCCAGTAGCGCCATGACCGCGGCATGACGGCGGGTCTGCTCGATCACGCCCTTGCGGGCGTCCACGAGCAGGATCACCAGCTGCGCGGTGGACGCGCCGGACACCGTATTGCGGGTGTACTGCACGTGTCCCGGCGTATCCGCGAGTACGAAAGACCGCTTGGGCGTGGCGAAGTAGCGGTACGCCACGTCGATGGTGATGCCCTGTTCACGCTCGGCGCGCAGGCCGTCCACGAGCAGCGACAGATCCGGGGTGGACAGGCCCTTGTCGACCGAGGCGCGGGTGACCGCGTCGATCTGGTCGGCCAGAACGGATTTCGTGTCGTACAGCAGGCGTCCGACCAGGGTGGACTTGCCGTCGTCCACCGACCCGGCGGTGGCGAGTCTCAACAGGTCGGACATCAGAAGTAACCCTCTCGTTTACGGTCTTCCATGGCGGCCTCGGAGACGCGGTCGTCGCCGCGGGTCGCGCCACGTTCGGTGAGCCGGGACGCGGCCACCTCGGCGAGAATCGCCGCGTTGTCGGCGGCATCGGAAATGATCGCGCCCGTGGTGGAGCCGTCGCCCACGGTGCGGTAGCGCACCGACTTGACCACCAGTTCCTCACCCTCGGCCGGGCCGCCCCAGGAACCCGGGGTCATCCACATGCCGTCGCGCAGGTACACCGGGCGCTCGTGGGCGTAGTAGATGGTGGCCAGCTCCACGTTCTCGCGGGCGATGTAGCGCCAGATGTCCAGCTCGGTCCAGTTGGACAGCGGGAACACCCGCACATGCTCACCGGGCGCGTGGCGACCGTTGTACAGGTTCCACAGTTCGGGCCGCTGCCGCTTGGGATCCCAGCGTCCGAAGGCGTCGCGCAGCGAGAAGATGCGCTCCTTGGCGCGCGAGCGCTCCTCGTCGCGGCGGCCGCCACCGAAGACCGCGTCGAAGCGGTTCTCGGCGATGGCGTCCAGCAGTGGCACGGTCTGCAGCGGATTGCGGATACCGTCCGGGCGTTCGGTCAACCGCCCGTCGGCGAGGTACTCCTCGACCGAGGCGACATGCAGGCGCAGCCCGTACTTCTCGACCACCTTGTCGCGGAACTCGAGTACCTCGGGCAGGTTGTGCCCGGTGTCCACGTGCAGCAGCGCGAAGGGCAGCGGCGCGGGCCAGAACGCCTTGATGGCCAGGTGCAGCAGCACGGTGGAGTCCTTGCCGCCGGAGAACAGGATCACCGGCCGTTCGAACTCGCCCGCCACCTCGCGGAAGATGTGGATGGACTCCGACTCCAGCGCTGCCAGGGTGTCGAATTCGGTGACAGTGTTATCGGTGACAGTGTTGCCGGTGACGGCGTTGGGCTCGATCAAACTGGTCATGAGGCGTGCAACCCGCATTCGGTCTTGGCGAGCCCGGCCCAGCGGCCGGATCGCGGATCGGATCCCGGTTCCGGCTTCCGCGTGCACGGAGCGCAACCGATGGACGGATATCCCTCTTCCACAAGGGGATTGACGAGGATGCCGTTGGCCTCGATATAGGCGGCCATCTCTTCGTCGGACCAGGCGGCGATCGGATTGATCTTCACCAGGCCGAACGCCTCGTCGAAGGAGATCAGGGGCGCGCCTGCGCGGGTGGGAGCCTCCACGCGGCGGATGCCGGTGACCCAGGCGTTGTAGCCGGACAGCGACCTGCGCAGCGGCACCACCTTGCGCAGGCGGCAGCACTCTCCGGCGTCGCGGGCGAACAGATCCTTGCCCAGCAGCTGATCCTGTTCGGCCACAGTGTGTTCGGGCGTGACGTTCACGATGTTCACGCCGTACACCATCTCCACGGCGTCGCGGGTGCCGATGGTCTCGGCGAAGTGGTAGCCGGTGTCGAGGAACAGCACGTCCACCGGACCCCGATCGACGGCGCCGCCGTCGGCCCGCACCTGCGCGGCCAGCTGCACCAGCACGGCGTCCTGCATGTTGGAGGCGACGATGTAATCGGATCCGAAGGTGTCCTCGGTCCACCGCAGCAGTTCCAGCGCGGTGGCGTCCGGACCGAGTTCGGCCGCCCCCTTCTCGGCGATGGCCCGCAGCTCGGATTCAGCGAGTTTTATTGGCCCGCCCGTCACCCGGCCGCCACCCCCCACGGGATCGCCGTGCGATGCTGTGCTCATTTCAGTCTCTCCCAACTACCGCAGATCTGCCTCGTCGGCGCGAACAGCCCACTGCGCGAACCGCTCGTCACCGTCACGGTTCTTGACGAAGTTGCGCACCACGCGCTCGATGTAGTCGCCGAGCTCGGCGCTGGTCACCTTGTGCTGGCGCAGCTTGCGACCGAAACCGCTGTCGAGCCCGAGGCTGCCACCCAGGTGAACCTGGAAGCCCTCCACCTGATTCCCGTCGCCGTCGTCGACGAGCTGGCCCTTGAAGCCGATATCGGCGATCTGGGACCGGCCGCACGAGTTCGGGCAACCGTTGATATTGATGGTGATGGGCACGTCCAGGTCGGCGTTGATGTCCGCGAGCCGTTGCTCGAGTTCGGGAGCCAGCACCTGCGAGCGCTTGCGGGTCTCCACGAACGACAGCTTGCAGAACTCGATACCGCTGCACGCCAGCAGATTCCGTCGCCAGTGCGACGGACGGGCGTGCAGACCCAGCGGTGCCAGCTCGTCGATCAGCTGATCGACCTTGTCGTCGGCCACATCGAGGACGATGAGCTTCTGGTAGGGGGTGAAGCGCACCCGGTCGGAGCCGACGCGCTCCACCGCATCGGCGACCTGCCGCAGGATGGTGCCCGAGACGCGACCGGCGATGGGGGAGAAGCCGACCGCGTTGAGGCCGTTGCGCAGCTTCTGCACCCCGATGTGGTCGATGGGGCGCGCGGGCTTCTCCGGGGCGGGTCCGTCGATGAGCTTGCGCTTCAGGTACTCGGTCTCGAGCACCTCGCGGAACTTCTCGACGCCCCAATCCTTCACCAGGAACTTGATGCGCGCCTTGGTGCGCAGGCGGCGGTAGCCGTAGTCGCGGTAGAGCGCCACGATGGCCTCCCACACATCGGGCACCTCGTCGAGCGGCACCCACGCGCCCAAGCGCTGCGCCAGCATGGGATTGGTGGACAGGCCGCCGCCGACCCAGACATCGAGTCCGGGACCGTGTTCGGGATGTTCGACGCCGATGAAGGCGACGTCGTTGATCTCGTGCACCACGTCCTGCTGGCCGGAGATGGCGGTCTTGAACTTGCGCGGCAGGTTGGAGTAGCGCTTGTCGCCGATGTAGCGCTTGACGATCTCGTCGATGGCCGGGGTGGGATCGAGGATCTCGCCGAAGGATTCACCGGCCAGCGGCGAACCGAGGATGACGCGCGGGCAGTCGCCGCACGCCTCGGTGGTGTGCAGGCCGACCTCCTCGAGCCGCCGCCAGATCTCCGGCACGTTCTCGATCTCGATCCAGTGGTACTGCACGTTCTCGCGGTCGGAGAGGTCGGCGGTGTCGCGGCCGAATTCCGTGGAGATCTCACCGATGGTGCGCAACTGCCGGGCATTGAGCGCGCCCGCGTCGCAGCGCACCCGCATCATGAAGTACTTCGCCTCGAGAATGTCGATGTTCTCGTCGCCGGTCCAGGTGCCGTCGTAGCCCTCTTCGCGCTGGGTGTAGAGGCCCCACCAGCGGAAGCGGCCGCGCAGATCGCTCTTGTCGATGGAGTCGAATCCGGCCTTGGAGTAGATGTTCTCGATGCGGGCGCGGACGTTGAGCGGATTGTCGTCCTTCTTGTTCTGCTCGTTGGGGTTGAGCGGCTCGCGGTAGCCGAGCGCCCACTGGCCCTCGGACTTGCGGCGAACCGGCCGGCCGGTGCGCTCCCGAGGTGCCACGGGCGCTTCCGAACGCGGCCGGTCCGGGCGCACGCGTCGCTCGGCGGCGGGACGTGCGGGCCGGGCGGGGCGAGCGGAATCGGAACTGGTGGCGTCGGTGCTCGACGTCATGGGGATCGCTCCTGATGGGTCTTGCGGGCAGGCGGGAGGGGCTGGCTCACGCCTCCGAATCAGTGATACGGCTATCAGCGAACCGGTTTCCGCGGCGTCGCGGTGACGCCGGTTTCCGGGAAGAGTGGGGAGCCGATCTACCGGAGGCTTCCGGGCAGACAGCTCGCGCTGCAGACGCGCTTGAAGTCGACATGGCGTCGTGCCACGAGTCGTACTCCGAGTGCCGTCATGCAGCTTATTGTGCCATGTCAGACGGGTCGTTCCGACCGCTCGACAGTATTTTCCGGACTTCTCCGGGAAATCCCCTGGACAGCCGACCTGATTTGTGACGCTTCTCATAGCCCGGCCCGCCACCGGTTTTCGGGTATTGACCTGAACCGGTATCGAGGTTGAACGATCTCGGGTATGACAACACCGGATATCGATACCGCCGCCGAACTCGAGGCCATCCACGCCGTGGTCGCCGCCGTCGACCGTGCCCAGCGTGCCGAGGACGCCGACGCCTTCCTGGCCCTGTTCCACCCCGATGCCATCTGGACCACCGGCGCGGGCAGATTCCTCGACGGACGCGACGAGATCGCCGAGTTCACCCGTGCCGTGCTGCCCGGCGCGACCAAGGACGGCTACGCCACCTACGAGGTGTTCTTCGTGCGCTTCATCCGGCCCGACGTGGCCGCCGTCAAGGTCCGTCAGCGCTATCTGTCCCACGACGGTGAAGTCCAGTCCGAGGGCTCACCGCTGTACGGCATGACCAAGGAGGACGGCCGCTGGCTGCTCACCTTCTGCCAGAACACCCCGGTCGTCGACCACTGAGTCCGCCTCCGGCGCGCCGGAGGGCCGCCCTGCCCGGAACGACCGCTCGGCTCACGGGACCCGAGCGGATGCGGGGCGGCCACCAGCGTGCGCGACGGCGGGGATATCGCGCGGCCGGAAGTCGGACGCCCGCGCCGAGCGAGGTGCTGCTCGCGGTGTGATGTGCGCGACCGGTCAGACTGGATGGGTGACCGCATCCGCTCCGTCCTCCGCCCACGCCACCCCGGCGGACACCGAATCGTCGGTGCCGACGCTGCGCGACTTCGGGGGCGGGGCGTTCGGGATCTACATCCACGTGCCGTTCTGCGCCACACGGTGCGGGTACTGCGATTTCAACACCTACACGGCGGGTGAACTGGGCACTTCCTCGTCGCCGCAAACCTGGTTCGAGGCGCTGCGCGGTGAACTGGCCACGGCGGCACGGGAATTCGAGGCGTTGCCGAGTGCGGTGCCGCCGGTGGAGACCGTGTTCGTCGGCGGCGGCACCCCGTCGCTGCTCGGCGGCGACGGGTTGGCGGACGTGCTCGACGCGGTGCGCGCCAACTTCACCCTCGCCGCCGACGCCGAGGTGACCACCGAATCGAATCCGGAATCCACCTCGCCCGCCTTCTTCGAGCGGCTGCGCGCGGCCGGATACACCCGCATCTCACTGGGCATGCAGTCCGCGGCCGCGCACGTGCTGAAGGTGCTCGACCGCACGCACACCCCCGGCCGGGCGGTGGCCGCCGCCCGGGAGGCGCGCGCCGCCGGATTCGACCACGTCAACCTGGATCTCATCTACGGCACCCCGGGCGAAACCGACGCCGATCTGGACGCCAGCATCGACGCCGTGCTCGCCGCGGGAGTCGACCACGTCTCGGCGTATTCGCTCATCGTCGAGGACGGCACCGCCCTGGCTCGCCGCGTGCGCCGTGGTGAACTGCCCGCCCCCGACGAGGATGTGCTCGCCGCCCGCTACGAACGCCTCGACGCCCGCCTCGAACAGGCGGATCTGCACTGGTACGAGGTCTCCAACTGGGCCGCCGACGACACCGCCCGCTGCCGCCACAACCTCGGCTACTGGGACGGCGGCGACTGGCTCGGCGCGGGTCCGGGCGCGCACAGCCACGTGGGCGGCGTGCGCTGGTGGAATGTGAAGCATCCGGCGCGCTACGCGGAGCGGGTCGCCACCGGCGCGCTCCCGGCCGCCGGCTGGGAACAGCTCACCGCCGAGGAGCGCTACACCGAGCGGGTCATGCTCACCGTGCGCTTGCGCACCGGCCTGCCCCTGGACGAACTCGATGCCGCCGGTCGCGCCGCCGCCGCCCGCGTGATCGCCGACGGGCTCGCCGAACGTCGCGAGGACAGGCTCATGCTCACCGACCGCGGCCGCCTGCTGGCCGACGCAGTCGTCCGCACGCTGCTCACATAGGCCGACGGAGTGCGGTCCGTCGCTGGCGATCGCAGGGCTGTGCGGTGGTTCGTCGGATGAAGCCGACTCGATACCGCGTCGCGGTTCGCTCTCCCGGTTGGTGGGAGGCGTCGCGATCCACGCCCCGACGCGTCGCGATCCACGCCCTGTCGACCGGCGGCCCGGTGCGGCTGTGACCGGCAGGCTCGCCGATGCGGCGAGGTCGGGGGGAACGGGCTGCCGGGGGCGGGCGCACCGAAACCGTGCCGGAATGCCGAGGCGGCCGACTAGGCTGCTGCCCACCAGGGCTTTCGAGTTCGTTTCGCGGCTGCGAGGAATCCGTCATGTACGACGAGGACATTGTTCCGTTCCAGGTGGAGATCGGCCGGGACGAGTTGTCGGATCTACGCCGACGGCTCGGCGAAACCCGCTGGCCCACACAGATTCCCGGCGTCGGCTGGGCGCGAGGCGTCCCGGTCGACTATCTGCGCGAACTGGCCGGGCATTGGGCGGAGCGGTTCGACTGGACGGTGTGGGAGAAGCGGCTCAACTCCTATCCGCAATACCTCACCACCATCGACGGCACGCGAATCCACTTCCTGCACATCCGTTCTCGCCATCCCGATGCCATCCCGCTGGTGCTGCTGCACGGTTGGCCCGGGTCGGTGCTGGAATTCCTGGACGTCATCGAACCGCTCACCGACCCGGGGGACGACGGCCCGGTCTTCGACCTGATCATTCCGTCGCATCCCAACTTCGGATTCTCCGGCCCCGCCCCCGACATCGGCTGGGACAGCACCCGCACCGCCCGCGCCTACGCCGAACTCATGCGCCGCCTCGGCTACCCGCGCTACGGGGTGCAGGGCGGCGACTTCGGCGCGTTCATCGCCCCGGACCTCGGCCGCATCGACTCCGGCAACGTGATCGGCGTGCACGTCAACGCCGCCACCATGGGCTTCATCCCCTACGGCCCGGTACCGGACCAGGAGGTGGAGACCCTCACCGAACTCGAGCGCATCCGCCTGTTGCGCCTGGGCCGCTACCTCTCCGACGGCAGCGGCTACTTCCAGATCCAGGGCACCCGACCGCACACCCTCGGCTTCGCGCTGGCCGACTCCCCGGCGGGCCAACTCGCCTGGATCGTCGAGAAATTCGAGGCCTGGACCGGAACCGACGGCACCCTGGAAGACCGGGTGAACCGCGACCACATGCTGGCCAATATCTCCGTCTACTGGTTCACCAACACCGGAAGCAGCTCGGCCCAGCTGTATTACGAGTCGCTGCACACCCGCAACCTCCCCACCCCCTCCCGCACTCCCACGGCCGTGGCCAACTTCGCCGAGGATGTCGCCATCCGCCGCTATGCCGAACAGGTCAACAACATCGTCCGCTGGACCGACTACGACTCCGGCGGTCACTTCGCGGCCATGCAGACTCCCGACATCCTGGCCGCCGACATCCGCGCCTTCTTCGCCGAACTGAGCTGATTCGCCACGCCGAACCCCGCACAGACGCGCCCCGGCGACGGACAATGGGCGGATGGCGCTCCAATCCCTGATGGTTCAGCTCGGCACGCCCGCCCCCGACTTCACCCTGCCGTCCGTCGACGGTGACACGTTCTCGCTGAGCAGTTTCGCTTCCCAACCGGCCCTGCTGGTCGCCTTCCTGTCGAATCACTGTCCGTACGTGCGGCGGATCGAGCACGCGTTCGGCGCGGTGACCGCGGAACTGGCGACCGAGGGCCTGGCCACGGTCGCGATCGGCAGCAACGATGTGCGCGACTATCCCGACGACGATGCCGACCACCTGCGTGAGCAGGCGCGGCGGGCAGGATTCCGGTTCCCGTACCTGATCGACGAATCGCAGGAGGTGGCCAAGGCGTTCCGAGCGCAGTGCACCCCGGACCTGTTCCTCTACGACGCCGACCGCCGCCTGGCCTACCGCGGCGAATTCGACGCCGCCCGGCCCGGCAACGATCTGCCCTCCGACGGTGCGTCGCTGCGGTCGGCGGTGTCGTTCGTGTTCGCGGGCGGGATCGTTCCGGAACCGCATACGCCCAGCATCGGCTGCGGCATCAAATGGAAGCCCGGCAATGAACCGCGGATGATCTTGGGATAGTGCTGCGGGCCGAGATCCACGCAGCTGGTGACGGGTGCGCGGGCGATACGCCGTCGGGCAATTAAACTGGATCGCGGATCAACCGGGAATCCGCGAGTCCACCCTGCGCTCCGAACGGGTGCGCGCGGGCGGCGGACCCGAAGGCGAACGAGGAGGTGGGGCAGATGTCGAGCACCGAGCAACGGCGGCTCGAAGTCCTGCGCGCGATCGTCGCGGACTACATCGCGACCAAGGAACCGATCGGGTCCAAGAGTCTGGTCGATCGGCACAACCTGGGCGTCTCCAGCGCGACCGTGCGCAATGACATGGCGGTGCTGGAGGCCGAGGGCTACATCACCCAGCCGCACACCAGCTCCGGCCGCATCCCCACCGACAAGGGCTATCGCCAGTTCGTCGACCACATCGCCGAGGTGAAACCGCTGTCCGGGGCCGAGCGGCGGGCGATCATGGAATTTCTGGAGAACGGCGTCGATCTCGACGATGTGCTGCGGCGCGGGGTGCGCCTGCTGGCCCAGCTGACCCGTCAGGTCGCCATGGTGCAGTACCCGACCGTCACCGCCTCCACCGTCCGCCATCTGGAGGTGGTCGCGCTCAATCCCGCCCGGCTGCTGCTGGTGGTCATCACCGACACCGGCCGCGTCGACCAGCGGCTGGTGGAGCTGGGCGATGTGGTCTCCGAGGAGGATCTCGCCGCGCTGCGCGGCATGCTCGGCAAGGCCATGGACGGCAAACGGCTGAACGCGGCCTCGGCCGCGGTGGCCGAACTGCCCGAGCACGCCCCGGCCAAACTGCGGGACGTGCTGGTGCGGGTGTCGACGGTGCTGGTGGAAACCCTCGTCGAACATCCGGAGGAGCGGCTGGTGCTCGGCGGCACCGCCAATCTGACCCGCAGCGCCTCCGATTTCGCGGGCAACGGCTTCCCCGGCTCGCTGCGTTCGGTGCTGGAGGCGCTCGAGGAGCAGGTGATCGTGCTGAAGCTGCTGGCCGCGGCACAGCAGCCGGGTACCGTGACCGTGCAGATCGGGGAGGAGACCAAGGTCGAGCAGATGCGCGGTACGGCGGTGGTGTCCACCGGCTACGGCGTAACGGGTACCGTGCTCGGGGGAATGGGTGTGCTCGGTCCGACCCGGATGGACTACCCCGGGACCATTGCTTCGGTGGCCGCGGTCGCCCGGTATATCGGTGAGGTGCTCGCCGAACGGTGAGCCGGTTGAACAGTGTTTCCCCGCACGGGCGGGGACGAGCCCCAGGACAGGACTAGAGAGCGCAAGTGGCACGGGACTATTACGCACTGCTCGGTGTCGCGCGTAACGCGACCGACCAGGAGATCAAGCGCGCCTACCGCAAGCTGGCGCGTGAACTGCATCCCGATGTGAATCCGGATCCGGGTGCGCAGGAGCGCTTCCGCGAGGTGTCGAGCGCCTACGAGGTGCTCACCGACCCGGAGAAGCGGCGCATCGTCGATCTCGGCGGTGACCCGCTGGAGTCCGGCGGCGGCATGGGCGGCGGCTTCTCCGGTGCCGGTTTCGGCGGCCTCGGGGACGTGTTCGAGGCGTTCTTCGGCGGTATGGGCGCTTCCGGTGGTCAGCGCAAGCCGCGTGGGCGGGTGCAGCCCGGCGCGGATTCGCTGCTGCGGACGCGGCTGTCCTTGCAGGAGTGCGCGGTGGGGGTCACCAAGCACCTCACCGTCGACACCGCCGTACTCTGCGACCTGTGCCAGGGTGCGGGCACCAATGGCAACTCCAAACCGGTGCGCTGTGAGACCTGTGGCGGCGCGGGCGAGGTGCAGACCGTGCAGCGGTCCTTCCTGGGCCAGGTCATGACCTCGCGGCCGTGCCCGACCTGCCGTGGCGCGGGGGAGACCATTCCCGATCCGTGCCGCAAGTGCGGCGGCGACGGCCGGGTGCGGTCGCGGCGTGAGATCGCCGCGCCCATTCCGGCGGGTGTGGCCAGCGGCATGCGCGTGCGTCTGGCCGCGCAGGGCGAGGTCGGCCCCGGCGGTGGCCCGGCCGGTGACCTGTACGTGGAGATCGTGGAGCAGCCGCACGACACCTTCGTGCGTGACGGCGACGATCTGCACTGCACCATCCGCGTCCCCATGGTGGACGCGGCGCTGGGTGCGACGGTGGTCATCGACACCATCCTCGACGGTCCGGTGGAGCTCACCATTCCGGCTGGCACCCAGCCCGGCGAGGTGTCGGTGCTGCGCGGCCACGGCATGCCCAAGCTGCGTGCCAACTCCCGCGGCGATCTGATCGCACACCTGGACATCGTCATCCCGAGCAAGCTGGACGGCAAGCAGACCGATCTGCTGCGCAAGTACAAGGGCCTGCGCGGCAACGAGCGCACCGAGGTGCTGACGGCCCAGTCCGAGCACAACAGCGGGCTGTTCGCCCGGCTGCGCGCCTCCTTCAGCGGACGCTGACCCGGTGGCCGCCACCGTCTTCTACCTGGACGAGGTCCCCGAACCGGGCGGCACCGCCGTCCTGGACGGCCCGGAGGGGCGGCACGCCGCCACGGTGCGCCGCGTTCGAGTGGGTGAGCCCATCACCCTCTCCGACGGGCACGGGGTCCTCGCCGAATCGGAAGTGGTGGCGGCACAGAAGGATCGGCTGGAACTGAAGGTCCTCGGCCGCCGGGTCGCCGATCCGGCGACCCCGCAGGTGACGGTCGTCCAGGCGCTACCCAAGAGCGACCGCTCCGAACTGGCGGTGGAACTCATGACCGAGGCGGGCGCGGACGCCATCGTCCCCTGGCAGGCCGCCCGCTGCGTCTCCAACTGGGAAGCCAAGGCGCACAAGGCCGTCGAGAAATGGCGCAGCGCCGCCAAACAGGCCGCCCGCCAGTCGCGGCGCGCCTACATCCCCGACGTGGCCGACCTGCACCGCACCGCCGACGTGCTGGACCTGGTCCGCACCGCCAAGGCGGCGGGCGCGGTGGTGGCCGCCCTGCACGAATCCGGCACCGGCCGCTTCACCCGCCTGCCCTTCGCCGACGCACCCGAGATCGTGCTCATCGTCGGCCCCGAAGGCGGCCTGGACGACACCGAACTGACCGCCCTCGCCGACGCGGGCGCGGACACCGTCCTACTCGGCCCCACCGTGCTGCGCACCTCCACCGCCGCGGCCGTCGCCCTCGGCGCACTGGGCGCGCTGACACCCCGCTGGTAACCCCGCACGCTGACGCTCGCACCCGCCGCGCGGCCGTGCGAACCGTGGCATACGGCAGCCGGGTCTCCCGGCCTTGCCCACCAAGGCCTGAACAGCCTGCGGCACGGCAAGACCGCACGACCCGCAACGGGCAGGACTACACGAGCTGCGATCCGGCAAGGCCGTGCGGCCCGCCATCCGGTGTGCCGGGTGCGCGGTTGACGACGGGTTTCAGACCGATTCCGATGGGCCCGGCTCGGGTGTGCGGAATGCAGGGCTATCGGTGCCGTGCATGGCAGCAGTGAGAGGAGCAGCCCGGGCGGCGCGGTACAACGGCACCGCCAGCAGCACGGCCGCGCCGACGAGTACGGCCACGTATGCGGTGAGCCCGACCCAGCCCCGGTGGCCGTACGCCAGGCCCGCCGCACCGCCGATGATCGAATTGCCCAGATAGTAGGCGAAGACGTAGAGGGACGACGCGGCGGCGCGGTTGCCGGTGGCGGCCGTTCCCACCCAGCCGCTGGCCACCGCGTGCGCGCCGAAGAAGCCTGCGGTGCAGAGCAAGACGCCGAGCAGGATGAGCGGCAGGTGGTCGGGCAGGGTGAGTACCACACCCGCGGCCATGGCCAGGATGGCCGCGATGAGCACGCGGTGTCGGCCGTGGCGATCGGCCCAGCGGCCCGCCAGCGTGGCCGCCACGGTGCCCGCCAGATACATGGCGAAGACCGAACCCGCCACGGCCTCGGACAGTGCGAAGGGCGGCCGGGTGAGGCGGAAGCCGAGGAAGTTGTACAGCGCGGTGAATCCGCCCGCCAGCACGAAGGCCGTGGCGAACAGCGGGAGCAGGGTGCGGTGCCGCAGGTGGCCCGCGAGATCCGCTGCGAGCGTGCGGATATCGGCGGTAACCGGGGTGAAGTGCCGCGACGGCGGGAGCACCCGCACGAACCACACGGTGCACAGCGCCGCTGCCACCGCCAGCACCGCCGCCGCCCAGCGCCACGAGGCCGCTTCCAGGGTGACCGCCGGAATCAGTCGCCCCGACAGACCACCGACGCTGGTGCCGGACACGTACACGCCCATGGCCGCGCCCAGTCCCGCCGAGCCGATCTCCTCGGCCAGATACGCCATGGCCACGGCGGGCACCCCGGCCAGCGCGAGCCCCTGCACCGCGCGCCCGGCCAGCAGCACGTCGAGCGTCGGGGCGAAGGGGAGCAGCAGCCCGATCGCACAGCTCGCCAGGGCCGACGCCCGCATCACCCGGGTGCGCCCGAACCGATTCGACAGCACGCTCACCGGCACGATCGCCAGCGCCAGCAGTCCCGTGGTGAGCGAGACCGCCAGCGCCGCGTGCGCCGGGGTCGCCCCGAACGCCGCCGACAGGCTGGGCAGTAGCGCCTGTGCGCTGTACATGGACGCGAAGGTGGTCAAACCCGCCGCGAACAGGGCGAGGATGATGCGCTTGTCCCGGGACGCGGTCTCGGTGGCCGCCGCGATGCTCATGTTGCCCACCATGCGCACACCGGGCATGACAAAGGAAATGCATAATGAATCGGAAGTTGATGCCAAATCGGTATTTGTGCAGCTAACCGGCGGAGGATGGCATGGGCAGTGACGATCTGCACTGGTTCATCACGCTCGCCGAACTCGAGCGGGTGGGCGCGGCCGCCGAACGCCTGCACCTGACCCAGCCGACCCTGTCGCGCATGCTGGCCCGCCTGGAACGCCGCCTCGGTGTGCACCTGTTCGACCGGCACGGAAAACGCCTCACGCTCAACGACTTCGGGCGCGTCTACTACGAGCACGCACGACGCGCCCGCGCCGAACTCGAGACCGCGGAGCGGGAACTCGCCGACCTCGCGCACCCCGCCAAAGGCGTGGTGCGGCTGGCCTTTCAGCATTCTCTGGGCGCACGTCTGGTCCCCGAACTGATCGCGGGCTTCCGCCGCCGCACCGGGCGCATCACCTTCACCCTGAGCCAGGACGCGGCCGATGTGGTGACCGCGGCGGTGCTCGACAGCCGCGCCGATCTGGGCCTGGTCTCGCCCAAACCGGCCGCGCCCGGATTGGGCTGGCGGCCGCTGCTGCGCCAGCAGCTGGCATTGGCGGTACCCGCCGACCATCGGCTCGCCGGGCGGCGGCAGGTCGGCCTGGCCGATGCGGCCGATGCCGAATTCATTGCCATGCACCCGGGTTTCGGCATGCGTCGGGTGCTCGACGACCTGTGCGCCGCCGCCGACTTCCGCCCCCGCATCGGCTTCGAATGCAGCAATCTCGGCACCATCGCGGGTCTGGTCGCGGTGGGTCTCGGGGTGGCGCTGCTGCCGCTCGAGGACCCGCGTATCACCGGCCTCCAGCCGGGGCTGACGCTGCTGCCGCTGACCGATTCGAATGCCCTGCGCACCGTCGGCATGATCTGGACGCCCGGCGCCGCGCCGTCGGAGGCGGTGCGGCGGTTCCGCGATTTCACCCTCGACTGGGCGGCGGCGCGACCCGAGCCGCGCCCCGGTCACCAGCCCGCCTCGGCCGGGTGACGGTCTCGCAGCGGCACTGCCGGTAGCAGCATATTCACTGGGCGCTGTCGGTGGACGGCGCTAAACTTTCATCAACGAAGGTGACGTTCGAGACCGGAAAGCAGGCTATAGCCACTTTTGAGAACACCAGGCGAAAACGGCGACCAGACCACTCCCGTCGCGGGCATCGGAGCCGGCGGCAACGGGTCCGGACCGGCGGGGCGGACCGTACGTTCGAGCATCGAACTCGCACCGGAATCGGTGTTCGGATTCCTGGGTTCGGCGGATGAGAACCTGCGTGAACTCGAACGCCTGCTCGACGCCGACATCCATGTCCGCGGCAATTCCGTCACCCTCACCGGCAAACCGGCCGACGTGGCTCTCGCGGAGCGCGTCATCGCCCAGCTGGTGGCGCTCACCGCGCGCAACCGGGTGGTGACCCCCGAGGCGGTCCGGCACACGTACTCCATGCTCACCGAGGGTTCCTCGGATTCCCCGGCGGAGGTGCTGAGCCTGGACATCCTGTCCCGGCGCGGCAAGACCATCCGGCCCAAGACTCTCAATCAGAAGCGCTACGTCGACGCCATCGACGAGCACACCATCGTGTTCGGCGTGGGCCCGGCCGGTACCGGCAAGACCTACCTCGCCATGGCCAAGGCCGTGCAGTCGTTGCAGACCAAACAGGTCAACCGCATCATTCTGACCCGGCCCGCGGTCGAGGCGGGGGAGCGGCTCGGCTTCCTGCCGGGCACGCTCAACGAGAAGATCGACCCGTACCTGCGCCCGCTCTACGACGCCCTGCACGACATGATGGATCCCGAGGCCATTCCCAAGCTCATGGCCGCGGGCGTCATCGAGGTCGCGCCGCTGGCGTACATGCGCGGCCGTGCGCAGCCCCTCTTCACGAAGGTGCTGACGCCCGCTGGCTTCCGCCCGATCGGCACGATCGAGGTCGGGGACTACGTCATCGGTTCCGATGGCCGCCCGACCGAGGTGCTCGGTGTGTACCCGCAGGGATTCAAGGAGATCTATCGCGTTCACACCCAGGACGGCTCCTCGACACTGGCTTCGGGCGACCACCTGTGGTCCGTGTACACCCGGGATGATCGGCGGCGTGGCAAGCCCGCTCGGGTGCTCCAGACGAAGGAGATGATCGGCAACCTGCGGGCCGCGCACTATCACCGTTACGAACTGCCGCTCCTGAGTGATGCGGTGCGGTTCGAACCGCGTCCGGTGCCGATGGACCCGTACGCCCTCGGCCTGCTGCTCGGAGACGGTTGCCTGACCTGCTCGTCCACACCGAGTTTCGCGACCACCGATCCCGAGTTGGTGCGGGCGCTCGAGAATCTGATCCCCGGTGTTGTCGCCCGCCGGAAGTCCGACGTCGACTACGTGCTCAATCGCATCACGACGCCGGGCGAAGTGATCACCATCGAGAATCCGGTGACGGCGGTCGCGCGGACACTCGGACTGGCGGGTTCGCGTTCGGATTCGAAGTTCATACCGAGTGAGTATCTGTTCAACTCGTCTGATGTCCGGCTCGGTGTCTTGCAGGGTCTGCTCGATTCCGACGGTGGTCCGGTCACCCAGCAGGGGAGAACCTGCCGCATCCAGTTCACGACCGTGTCGGACCGTCTGCGTGACGATGTCGTCTTCCTCGTCCAATCCTTGGGCGGTGTGGTGTACCACCGCACCCGACCGGCACTCGGACGCCGGCCCGGCTTGGCGAGAGGCCGGGAGGTGCATCACCGCTCCGATGCGCACATACTCGATATTCGCCTGCCGGAGGGCATCGCTCCCTTCCGACTGGCCCGCAAGGCCGAGAAGTACGCGGCCACCGGCGGCGGGCGGCCGATGCGGTTCATCGATCGCATCGAGGAGGCGGGAACCGAGGAAGCCGTGTGCATCCGGGTCGCGGCGGCGGATTCGCTGTATGTGACCGAGGATTTCCTGCTCACGCACAACACCCTCAACGATTCCTTCATCATCCTGGACGAGGCGCAGAACACCACGGCCGAGCAGATGAAAATGTTCCTCACCCGGTTGGGCTTCGGTTCCAAGATCGTGGTGACCGGTGACATCACCCAGGTCGATCTGCCCAGTGGTGCGCGGTCGGGGCTGCGGGCGGCGACGGAGATCCTCGACGGCATCGAGGACATCCATATCTCCGAGCTCACCAGCGCGGATGTGGTCCGCCACCGGCTGGTCGGGCAGATCGTGGACGCCTACGACCGGTTCGAGGCGGAGACGCGCCCGCAGGTGACGGCGCACTATCCGGGCAATCGCGCGCAGCGGCGTGCCGCGAGCCGAGCGGAGCGGCGCTGAACTCGGCCGATAGGCTGAGCGGGTGAGCATCGAGATCGCCAATGAATCGGGTATGGACGTATCCGAAGAGGAGCTGGTCAGTGTCGCGCGTTTCGTGATCGGCCAGATGGACGTGCATCCGGCGGCCGAACTGTCGATGGTGCTGGTCGATCTCGACACCATGGCCGATCTGCACATGCGCTGGATGGACCTGCCCGGTCCCACCGACGTCATGTCGTTCCCCATGGACGAGCTGGAACCGGGCGGGCGTCCCGACGCCGGTGAGCCCGGCCCCTCCATGCTGGGCGATATCGTGCTGTGCCCCGAATTCGCGGCACAGCAGGCCACCAAGGCCGGACATTCCGTCGACCACGAGTTGGCGCTGCTGACCGTGCACGGCGTCCTGCACCTGCTCGGCTACGACCACGCCGAGCCGGAGGAGGAGAAGGAGATGTTCGCCCTGCAGGCGTCGCTGCTGGAGGGTTGGTACGAGAGTGTGCGCGAGGCCCAGCGGCGCGCCGAACTGGCCGAGCGGGATGCGCGGCTGCTCGGCAAGACCGGCTTCACCGCGCCCGGAGATCCCTTGGACCCGGCGTGAATTCACTGTTTCTGCTGGCGCTGGCGATCGTGCTGGTGCCATTGGGTGGCATTTTCGCGGCGCTCGACTCCTCGCTGAACACCATTTCGGCGGCCCGGGTGGACGATATGGTGCGGGCCGAGCGGCCCGGCGCGGCGCGGCTGGCGCACATCATCACCGATCGGCCCCGCTATGTGAATCTCATGGTGCTGCTGCGGGTGCTGTGCGAGATCACCGCGACGGTCCTGCTGGCCGCGGTACTGCTGGACTGGATGGATCAGCTGTGGGCGCTGGTCGTCACCGCTGCCGTCATGGTGCTGGTGGACTATCTGGTGATCGGGGTCGGGCCGCGCACGCTGGGTCGCCAGCACGCGTATTCGCTCGCACTGGCGGCGTCCTTGCCATTGCAGGCGATCGGCACCCTGCTCGGTCCGATCAGTCGGCTGCTCATTCTCATCGGCAATGCCATCACCCCCGGTAAGGGATTCCGCAACGGCCCCTTCGCCTCCGAGATCGAACTGCGCGAGGTGGTCGACCTCGCCGGTGAGCGCGGCGTGGTGGCCGACGACGAACGCCGCATGATCCAGTCGGTATTCGAACTCGGCGATACCGCGGCCCGCGCGGTCATGGTGCCGCGCACCGAAATGGTGTGGATCGAGTCGGAGAAGACCGTGGCGCAGGCGATGTCGCTGGCGGTGCGGTCCGGGCACTCCCGGATTCCGGTGATCGGCGAGAACGTCGACGACATCGTCGGCGTGGTGTACCTGAAGGATATGGTGCCCTACGCGGATCGCAGCCGGAAGGTCCGCGTGCACGAGGTGATGCGCGCGGCCGTCTTCGTGCCGGACTCCAAACCGCTCGACGATCTGCTCGACGAGATGCAGCGCCGTCGCAATCACATGGCCGTCCTAGTGGACGAATACGGCGGCATCGCCGGGCTGGTCACCATCGAGGACGTGCTCGAGGAGATCGTCGGCGAGATCGTGGACGAGTACGACCAGAACGAGGTGCCCGATGTCGAGGACCTCGGCAACGGCAAATACCGCGTCTCCGCCCGACTGTCGGTCGAGGACCTGGGCGAGCTGTTCGGCATGGCGATCGAGGAGGAGGACGTCGACACCGTCGGCGGGCTGCTCGCACACGAATTGGGGCGCGTGCCGCTACCGGGTTCGAAAGCGGTGGCGCACGGACTGGTGCTGAAGGGGGAGGGCGGTTCCGACGCCCGCGGCCGGGTGCGGGTGCACACGGTCGTGGTGAAGCGGGCCGCCGAGAAGGCCGGTGCCGGCAAGGCCGCATCGGAACGGGGCGACGGCGAATCGGCCGGAGCGGACGGCGTCGGTGGGTCCGGCGCGAATGAGGATGGAGAGGCAGATGATTGAACTGGATGCCGAGGACAACAAGCTGCTGATCCTGGCGCGCGGGGCCATGGGCCGCGCCGGGGGGTCCGGCGGGGCGGCGATCCGGGACACCGACGGGCGCACCTACGCCGCCGGTGAGGTATCGCTGCACGCCCTGCGGCTGACCGCGCTGCAGGCCGCCGTCGCGGCCGCGATCTCCAGTGGCGCCGAGGGTTTCGAGGCGGCGGTGGTGGTCGGCAGCCCGTTCTCCGACCGGGGAGTGGCCGCCGTACGCGAGGTGTCGGAGACGGCGAAGATCATCTTCTCCGATGCCAAGGGCAAGGTCTTCGACATTGTCGACGGGCCCGTGGAGGGCGATCCCGCCCAGCGCTCCGGCGTACCGGAGGGCTCCGACGCACATACCGGATCCGAGGTGTTCGAATGAGTGAATTCCGTTCGGGTTTCGTCTGTTTCGTGGGACGGCCGAATACCGGCAAGTCCACGCTCACCAATGCCATGGTGGGGCAGAAGATCGCCATCACCTCCTCGCGGCCGCAGACCACCCGGCACACCATTCGCGGTATCGTGCACCGCGAGCACGCCCAGCTGATCCTGGTGGACACCCCCGGCCTGCACCGGCCCCGCACCTTGCTCGGGCAACGGCTCAACGACCTGGTGCGCGACACCTACTCCGAGGTCGACGTGATCGCCATGTGCGTTCCGGCCGACGAGAAGATCGGCCCCGGCGACCGCTGGATCATCGAGCAGATCAAGCTCATGGCCCCCAGGACCACCCTGCTCGGCGTGGTCACCAAGATCGACAAGGTGAGCCGCGACCAGATCGCCCACCAGCTGGTGGCGGTCTCGGAACTGCTCGGGCCCGACGCCGACGTGGTGCCGGTATCGGCGGTCAAGGGCGAGCAGGTGGAAACCCTCGTCGATGTGATCGCCTCGAAGATGCCCGAGGGCCCGGCCTTCTACCCCGACGGCGAGCTCACCGACGAGCCCGAGGAAACCCTCATGGCCGAGCTCATCCGCGAAGCCGCCCTCGAAGGCGTGCGCGACGAGCTCCCACACTCCCTGGCCGTGGTCATCGAGGAGATCCTGCCCCGCGAGGTGGACGCCGACGACCCGAATGCCAAGTCCGCCAAGGACATGCTCGACGTGCACGCCCTCCTCTACGTCGAACGCCCCAGCCAGAAGGCGATCATCATCGGCAAGGGCGGCTCCCGCCTCAAAGAGGTCGGCACCAACGCCCGCAAGCAGATCGAACACATCCTCGGCACCCGTATCTACCTGCACCTGCACGTCAAGGTCGCCAAGGACTGGCAGCGAGACCCGAAACAGTTGGGCAAGTTGGGCTTCTGAGCCGGTCGCGCGGCGGCCTCACCGCCGCGCCTGGACGGTCAGTCCGCCGGTCGTCACGGTGCGCGTCATCTCGCGGGCCAGGAACTCGTGCGGGAAGCCCAGGTCGACGGCGCTCGCCGCCTCCAGCCGTGCCACCTGCCCGGCATCGAACTCCACGGTCAGCGCCCCGAGATTGTCCTCCAGCTGTTCGGGCGTCCGCGCGCCGATGATCGGCGCGGTGACGGCCGGATTGCGCAGCGTCCAGGCCAGCGCGACCTGCGCCGGGGTGCGGCCCGGCTGCGCCGCCACCTCCTTCACCACCTGGTGATCTATCGCGCCGCCGACGAGGAGAGCCGGGCCGCGCCGCACCGGCTGACGGCCGGGCCTACAGCTGGGTGAGCGCGGCCAGCAGCGTCAGAGCCGGGAAGAGAGCCTGTTTGGCGGCCGCGTTGGCCTTGTCGCGGTAGCGGGCGACCAGTACCACGGCCGCGGCGAGCATGGAGCCGCAGCTCATCAGGATCAGCGCCCAACCGGCCGAGGCGTCGGCACGGACCAGGGCCACGCCGACGAATGCGCCGATGGCGAGGAACAGGTTGTAGAACCCCTGGTTGAACGCCCACGGCTGCGTGGCTGCCACCTCGTCCTCGGCGACGCCGAAGATGCCGCGGTGCACCTTCGGGTCGGTGAACCGCACCGCTTCCATATAGAAGATCGCCACATGCACCAGACCCGCGAGCGCGGCCAGGATCTGTACGACTGCCAGCACGACGGCCTCCTCGAGGTCGGGGACTCGCTCTCAGTGATCCGGTCTCAGGCACCCGGACCGCGTGGCCTACCAGGGATGGGTCCAGGGGGCAGGGATCTGGGTTCCGGTCGGGCGTCCGGTCGTGCGGGATGCTACCGGGCGCGGCATTGGTCACCCCGCAGGCACGCCGCCTCGGCGCGGCTCAGCGGGTGCGGGCACGCCGTCGATGTGGCGGTGTGGCTTCGGTGGTGCCGATGTCGCCGCGGTGGTGCAGCCGGTGAAGTCGCACGGTTCGGAGCGGATGTCGCGACATGGCGGTAGACGAGATATCGCTGCGGTGGTGCCGAAGTCGTCGCGGTGGTGCCTAAGCCGTCGCGGTGGTGCCTAAGCCGTCGCGGTGGTGCCGGTGGTGTCGCGGCTGTGCTCGGTGTTGTCACGGTCCACGCTGTCGTGGCCGCAGCGTCGTCGACACGGCCGGAAATCGACGATCCCGGCCGATTACCGCCTGTCGGTGCTCACGCCGCCGGATGCTCCAGCCACCACGGCGCGGGCCGCTGCTCGTACCACTTCAGCTCCGACTCCAGTTGGGCCGCAACCGAAACCAGCAGCTCCTCGGAGTTGGCCGGGCCCATGAGCTGCGCACCCACCGGCAGTCCGGCGGCGGTGAAGCCCGCGGGGACGTTGACGCTGGGCCAGCCCAGCACATTCCACGGCCAGGTGTACGGGCAGGCGGCGGTGATGAGGGCGTCGGTCGCCATGGTGCCGATGCCGTCGATCTCGGTGACGCCCGGGGGCGGGGTGGCGGTGGTGGGGGAGAGCACCACGTCGAACCTGTCGTACATGGCGCCGATGCGCATGCGCAGCAGGGGTTCGGCGGCGCGGGCGGCGAACAGGGCCGGGCCGAGCACGCGGCCGAGCAGGGCATTGTGCCTGGTGCGCGGGTCGACGGCCGCGCCCGGCAGTCGGTCGAGCGCGTGCCGGATGCCCACCATGGAGCGGGGCAGGAAGCTCGCGCCGAGAAGCACGCCGTAATCCACATCGGCCACCGTCACCTCGTGGCCGAGGCCGCGCAGGGTGTCCGCCAGCGCGTGGACGCGCCCCGCCACCTCCGGATCGAGTGCGGTCCTGGTGGCGGTGAAGGGGATGCGCAGGGACAGCGCGATGCGCAGGCGGCCGGGATCGCGGCCCACGGCCTCGGAGACGCGCAGGGCGCGCGGGACGTGCTTGTCACCCGGATGCGGCCCGGCGGCGGCATCGAGCAGTAGCGCCGCGTCGGCCACGGTGCGGGCGAGGGGGCCGTTCACGGTGAGCCCCTCGAACGCCTCGGCCAGCGGCCAGGTGGAGATGCGTCCGCGCTGCGGTTTGATGCCCACCAGGTTGTTCCACGCCGAGGGGATGCGCACCGACCCCGCGCCGTCGGAACCCAGTGCGGCGGGAACCAATCCGGCCGCCACCGCCGCGGCGGAACCACCGGAGGAGCCGCCCGGCGTATGCTCGGCGCTCCACGGATTCCTGGTGTGCCCGAAGGCATCTCCGCTGGTGAACGGGAGCTGTCCGAGTTCGCAGGTATTGGTCTTGCCGACGATCACCGCACCGGCCGCGCGCAGTCGCCGCACCGATTCGGCGTCCTCGGTCTTGGCGGGAAAGTTGCCGCCACAGCCGAAAGCCGTTGGGGTACCGGCGAGATCGGTGTCGTCCTTGATGGCGATGGGCACACCGAGCAGCGGCAGCCGCTCCCCGGCGGCCAGCCGCCGATCC
>NZ_JASCXP010000039.1:0-28549 GCF_030010695.1 Nocardia sp. CC201C | reverse complement strand
GTCAGCGCGTCCACCACCGCGGCGGCGAACACCGGCCGGGCCAGATTGTGCGGCCGTCGCGAGGACCGGGCCCGCCCGCGCGCCTTGGTGACGATCTTGCGGTCCAGGGTCAGATCGTGTCCGTCGAAGTGCAGCCGGATCGGCTCCGCGGGCACCTCCTGCCAGTCCCGCACCGCCTTCTTCAAGACGTCGAGCATGTCGAGTGAACCCTTGAGTTCCCCCGCGCGCAGCGAATCCTCCAGCGTCGCACGGACTCCCGGGTACAGATCACCGATGGTGGACAGCAGTACGCCGGTCTCGCCGAGGGAGGGCAGCACCTGGCCGATGTAGTCCAGGAAGGTGGAGTTCGGCCCGATGATGAGCACGCCCGCCTTGTCCAGCTGCTGCCGGTAGGTGTAGAGCAGATAGGCGGCACGGTGCAGCGCCACCGCGGTCTTACCGGTCCCCGGCCCGCCCTGCACCACCAGCACGCTCTTGTGCTCGGAGCGGATGATGGCGTCCTGCTCGCCCTGGATGGTCTCGACGATGTCGTTCATATGCCCGGTGCGGGCGGCGTTGAGCGCGGCCAGCAGGGCGCTCTCGCTGCCCACGCCGCCGTCGGAGTCGATGGCACCCGCGCGCTGGGCGGCCGCCAAGTCGAGGTACTCGTCGGTGACCGCGGTGACCTTGCGATTGCGCGAGCGGATGTGCCGCCGCCGCGTCACCCCGTCCGGTGCCGCGGTGGTGGCCAGGTAGAACGGCCGGGCCAGGGGCGCGCGCCAGTCCAGCAGCAGGGTTTCGTAGTCGGCGTCCTCGTCGAGGATGCCGATGCGGCCGATATAGCGGTGTTCGCCGTCGCCGTTCCCGCTCGGCTCACCGTCCGCGGTGGCCGCCAGGTCGATGCGCCCGAAGCACAGGCCGTGCTCGGCGGCATCGTATTTGGCCAGGTCCTCGTGGTAGAGCTGGGTGAACGATTCGCGTTCGCTGCGAGCCTGCGGGGTGCCGCCGGTTTCCAGCAGGACGGTGCGTAGTCGGCGCTGCGCGTACCGGCGCATCCCGTCCAGCCGCTCGTACAGCAGCGTCAGATGCCGCTGTTCCCGCTCCAGCTCCGCGGTGTCGGAGTCGGTCGCGGGCACAGGACGCTCCTCGGTGAGGTCGGGCAAAACGGAACTCCTTGTCACCGCGCGGATACACGCGCAACGTTCGAGAACAGAGCAGTCGAGTCTAGTTCCCCTCCGGCGACCCCGCCGTATTCGCAGGTGAGGCGGCGGCGGTGAGTTGGAACACCGGGGCGAAATGCTCGACCACCGGAAACGGATCGTAGAACGGATGCAGCAGTGCCTTCCATTCCCGATATCCGGCCGAACCGCGGAAACCCTCGGTGTGGTCGGTGAGCCGATCCCACTCCACCAGCAGCAGGTAGGTGTCGGGCCTTTCCCGGCAGCGCGACAGCGACAGTGATCGGAATCCGGGCATCCCCGCGATGATGTGCCGGGCGCGGGCGAAGGCGGCTTCGAAGTCGGCGGACTGTCCGGGGCGTACCGGCAGCAGGGCGTGCTCGAGGATCATGCGCGGCTTTCAGGAGGCGTGGGTGTTGTTGGGGCGTCGGGTCACGGGGGAGCTGTCGCGGTGGCCCGGCGGCTTGGCGCGGTACATCGCCACGTCGGCGTCGTGCAGGACGGCCTCGGGGGTGCGGGAGTCGCCGGGGTGCAGGGGGGTGATGCCGATGGAGGCGTCCACCTGGATGCGGTGGCCGCGCGCGATGATCGGTTCGGCCATGGTCTGGCGCAGGCGTGCGACCAGCGCCTCCAGATCCTCGCCGAGGGTGCGGCCGGACAGCAGCACCAGGAATTCGTCGCCGCCGATCCGCCCCACGATGTCGTCGGTGCGCAGGCCGCGCTGCAAGCGCTGCGCCACGATCTGCAGCACGGTGTCGCCGATGGCGTGGCCGAGGGTGTCGTTGATGGATTTGAAACCGTCCAGGTCGATGAACAGCACCGTGGACACCGGCAGATCCTCGGTGGTGCCCAGCGCCGCCGCCAGCCGCGAGAGCACCAGCGCCCGGTTGGCCAGCCCGGTGAGCGGATCGTGGGTGGCCTGGTACTCCAATTGCCTTCGGCTGGCCCGGAATTCGGTGATGTCGTTGAACGACGACACCGCCGAGGACTGCGGGTCGCCGGGATTGAGCAGGCGGCTCGACCCGGACAGCCAGCGGCGCTGCCCGTCCGGCCGGTCCACGCCGAACACGTAGCCGACCACGGTCTCCCCGGTGGCCAGGGTGCGCGCCACCGGATGCCGGGTGGGCGGCAGGGTCATGGCGTTGGCGTCGAGCAGGGTCAGCGGCAGCGCGTAGATCGGGGTGCCGACCAGGTCCTCGCCCTCGTGGCCGAAGATGCGCAGCGCCGCCGGGTTGATGGATTCGATGCGGCCCTGCCGGTCGATCACCACCACGCCCTCCTCGAGCTGCGAGACGACGGTGGTGAAGTGCTGTTCGGCCCGGCGCTGCGCGGCCTCGGCGGCGCGCTGGGCGGACAGATCGTGGATGACCACCTGGTAGGCGAGCCGGTTGTGCCAGGCGGTGAGCACCGAGACGGTTTCCACGTCCAGCAGGCTGCCGTCGGTGCGGACCAGGGTCATCTCGGCGGGTTCGGAGGCGGCGCCGGCCTCGGTGAGGCGGCCGATGCGAGCCAGCATGCCGGGGACGGATTTCGGGTCGACGAAGCGGGTGACCGGCTGACCGACGAGGTCCTCGGTACTGTCCGCGCCCAGTAACCGGACGATTGCCGGATTGGCGTAGACGAGGATGCCCCGTTCATGCACCACCACCCCGTCGGGGCTGTGCTCGACGAGGGATCGGTACCGCTGAGCCAGTTGTTCGGCATCGGTCGGGTCGTTTGCCCGATCGTTACCCACTTCCACGTGTGTACCCCCTGATCGTCGTCGACCTACGTCGGTGGAGCACGGGATCATTGTCCTTGGAGCACGGGATCATTGTGGTGCCGGGTGGCAGCGCTGCACAGTCCCGGCGGTATTGAATGAATCACGATCCCGCACTGCATCGGGACCCGATTGGTGATCATTACAGGCACCGGCTCGCGAAGGAGCGATGCATGACCAGTGGTACGTCGAAGTCCGCGGCACAGCACCAAGATCATATGACCATCGCCGGGATCGGCGCGGTCACCGGTTACGGCTGGGGCCGCGAGACCCTCTGGGAGGGTTTGCTGAGCGGTAAGCCCGCCGCCCGACTCTTTCCAGGGTACGGGCCTGATCGCGATCGACAGGGATGGGTCGCGCGTGTCCCCGACGGCGGCGATTCGGCGGTGAGTCCGAGTCGCTACGGACGTGCTGTGCAGCAGGCGGCGCGCGAGGCCGTCGCCGACGCCACCGAGCGCGGCTGGCGGCCCGGCCGCCGGGTGGGGCTGCTGCACGCCATCGTGCTCGGGGACGTCTACGAGTGGCGCGACTTCTACGTTGTCGACGGGGCTCGACGCCGCAATCGCGACTATCTGCGCCTGCTGCCCTCCACGCCCATCGCGATGCTCATGCGGGAGTTCGGATTCCACGGCCCGTCCATGAACGTCACCGCGGCGTGCAGCTCCAGCAATGTCGCGCTGATCACCGCCAAGCTGTGGCTGGACAGCGGTTTCGCCGACGACGTGCTGGTGGTGGCCAGCGATCTGTCCGCCACGCCGGATATGGTCGAGCCGTTCGTGCAGCTGGGTGCGGCGGTGGACGACACCGAACCGTTGCAGGCGTGCCGCCCCTTCCAGGAGGGCAGTCGCGGGTTCGGCTTCGGTGAGGCGTCGGTCGGCTTCGTCCTCACCCGCGACGCCGACCGGCCGTACGTGAGCGTGCTGGGCGGCGCCATGTCCAATGACGCCTACCACGTGCTCTCGGTGGATCCTTCACACGAGCAGATCTTCGACTGCGTGTACCGCGCGCTCGACGATGCCGGAATCCGGCCGGATCAGGTGGACTACTTCAACACCCACGGCTCCGGCACCCAACAGTGCGATGACGCCGAAACCGCGGTGCTGGAACGCATCCTGGGTAACCGTCCCCGGGTCACGGCGCTCAAACCTCTCGCGGGGCACTGTCAGGCCGCCTCGGCCGGGGTGGAGGTCGCGGCCGCGGCCATCGGCTACGACCGGGGCATCGTGGCGGCCGCCCCGATCGTGGCCGCCGCGCACGCCCGACTACTCGACGGCCCGACTCCCATGAGCGGCGGCATCACGCTGAAGACCGCGCTCGGGATGGGCGGGCACAATTCCGCCGTGGTGCTGGGTCCGGCGCGCTGATCTCGGCGGTGGCCGCCGACGTCGCCTGCGGCGGGTGTGCGTGGTGCACGGCAATCGCGGTGCGAACCGCCGGGCCGTGTACTTCCCAGACCCGCTCCGTCGCGTACGCCGCGTGCCGGCTGCCGTCGCATCTCATCGGGCGTCGGACCAGCGGTCACGGGTGGCGGCGGTCGGCCGTGCGGTGGCGCGCCGTGTTCTGGGCCGCGGGCTGTGCTGCCCCGATCCGCGATCGCTCCGGTGCCTGCTGGCGGATCGGCGCGCCGCAGCCTCAGTGCAGCGGCGCCGACCAGTGCAGCTTGGTGCCGGTGATGACGCCGTCGGCATCGCGGCACGGATAGACCGCGAGGTGGCCGCCCGACTTCTCGGCGCGGCGCGCGAGATCGGTGAGGCTGCTGGGAACGATCTGCTCGGCGATGCCGCGGCCGTTGTCGGCCACCACGACGATGAGGTCGTCGGCGACGCCGATATCGATGGTGACCCGGTCGCCGCCGGAATGTCGGACGGCATTGCCGAGCGCCTCCCGCACCACGGCCTCGGCGTGTTCGGCCAGTCCGGGTTCCACCACCGACAGTGGTCCGCTGACGTGCAACTCGGCGCGGACCGCGGTGGCGGCGGTCAGCTGCCGCACCGCGCGTTCGAGGCGCCGGCGTAGTCGAGTGCTGTGCTCCGCGCCGCCATGCAGGTCGAAGATGGAGGTGCGGATCTCCGCCACCACCTCCTGCAGATCACCGACGGCATCCGAAAGCCGCTGCCGCACCGCGACTTCCTGGGCGCACGGCACGGTGCCCTGCAGGGACAGGCCGATGGCGAACAGCCGCCCGATGACATGGTCGTGCATATCGCGGGCGATGCGGTCACGGTCGGTGAGGATGTCGAGTTCGCGCATCCGCCGCTGCGCCACCGCGAGTCGCATGGCGAGTGCGGCCTGATCGGCGAAGGCGGCGATGAGGTCGGTCACCTCGTCGGAATACGGAGCCGATCCGGCCGCGCGCAGCGTGATCAGCACCCCCAGGGTGGAATCGGTGGTGTGCAGCGGCAGCACCAGGGCGGGCCCGGCGTCGCCGTGCGGTACGCCGAGATCGATCCGGCTGGCGTCGTCGCAGCGCACGGGGGTGCGGTCGGTGAGCACCTCGCCGAGGACGGTGCCGGCGGTGCGCGCGGTGCGGCCGGAGTACTCGGCTGCCGGACCGGACCACTGCGCCACCACCACCTCGGCGTCCTCCTCGGGTGGCGCCTCCGGGTCGGCGACGATGGCCAGGACGGCGCGGTCCGAGCCGGTGAGCTCCCGTGCGTGCGACACGATCCGGGCGAGCACCCGGCCGGGTTCGGTACCGGCCAGGAAGTCGGTGGCGATATCGCGGGTGGCCTCGATCCACGCCTGTCGGGTCCGGGCCGATTCGTAGAGTCGGGCATTGTCCACGGCGATACCGGCCGCCGCCGCCAGCGCCCGCACCAGTACCTCGTCGTCTTCGGTGAACGGGTGGCCGCCGAACTTCTCGGTGAGGTACAGGTTTCCGAACGTCTCCCCGCGAATGGTCACCGGGACGCCGAGGAAGCTGTGCATGGGTGGATGGTGTCTCGGGAAGCCGATCGAGGCGGGATGGCGGGCCAGGTCCTCGAGCCGCAGCGATTCCGGTTGGCGCAGCAGCACGCCCAGGACGCCGTGCCCCTCGGGCAGGTCGCCGATCCGGGTGCGGGTGCGCTCGTCGATGCCGTGCACGATGAAGTTGGTGAGCCGTTCGCCGTGTCCGCGCACGCCCAGCGCGCCGTAGCGGGCGTCCACCAGTTCGGTCGCCGCGCCGACGATGGTGCGCAGGGTGTCGTCCAGATCGAGTCCGGCGGTGACCGTGAGCATCGCCTCGACCAGGCCGTCGATACGGTCGCGGGCGTCGATGATCTGCTCGACCCGGTCCTTGACCTCGGTGAGGAGTTCTCGTAATCGTAACTGCGACAAGGTTTCCCGTACCCGGTAGGAGCCGGTGCGGGAATGGTCGGCCATGGGCGGTCCTCCGGCGTGACGCACTCGGTACCGGAATCCTACGAGCGGTCGCGGGCCGCCACGGGGGTTCGCCACGGTTTTGCAGGAAAATTTTACTGAAATATGACCGAGTGGGGACTTTAGGCCCTGTCACGTCATGCGGTCGGAGTGCTGCCATAGACGAGGGTTGCCGGATCGAGATCAACAGTCGTGATCGACAAGGAAGCGGGGACGGCGATGGGCGCATACGACGTGTGGTCGAGCGGTATCGATCCCGACTTCGTAGTCGCCACCCGCGGTCCGGCGCCCGCCACCGAGGTCACCAGGGTGGTGCGCGGTCTGTGCCGGATCCTGCGCAGGCATGGCGTCGAGGGCGCGGTGCGGGCGCGGTTGGAGTGGTCCACGACCGACGCACCCACCCTGGTGCAGGTGGTGCTGCGCTCGGTGGGCACGGAATACCGGGTGCAGGTCGCCGGACCGGGACGGTTCGCGGTGACCTTCGCACTGGAACGTCTCGATCTGCGCCTCGAGTGTGGGCCGGAGGAGCCATCCCGACCATGGCCCGACCCTGCCCGGCCCACACTCGCCGTGGTCAGCGAGCCGCGGCCGATCGTGCGGCGCAAGGACCGCCGACTCCAGGTGATCTCGGCGGCGCACGCCGCCCGCGTCCTGGACGCCATGGACTACGACGCGCACCTGTTCACCGACGCCGAGACAGGATCGGACGCGGTGGTGTGCTGGACCGGACCGCTCGGCGTCCGGACGCTGCGGCAGCGGGACGGCATACCGAATCTCACCGACGACGAGGCCGCCGACCGGCTCTGCCGCCGCGGACTCCCGTACCTGTTCTTCGGCCATCCCGACACCGGCCGGGGGCGGCTTCTATACCGCCGCTTCGACGGTGACCTCGGACTGGTGACTCCCGCCACCGATGAGCGCAGCGGCGGCGACCGGGCCGCGCAGTCCCGTATCGTGGGCAATGCCTGCTTCCGGCCCACCGTGCAGAGCGCGACCGCGGTGCGGCGCGTCCCGATCCTCGACTGAATTCCACGGTTGACCAGCGTCGCAGCGCGCGCCGCAAAACTTGTCGGTGGGCGCGCATAGCATGGCGTCGGGGGTAACTCTGGATGCCGAAACGTTGGAAGGACAGCCCTGTGGCGGAACACCTGACTGTGCGCGGTGCGAGGGAGCACAACCTCAAAGGGGTCGACCTGGACCTACCCCGCGACAGCCTGATCGTGTTCACCGGTTTGTCGGGCTCGGGCAAGTCCTCGCTGGCCTTCGACACCATCTTCGCGGAGGGACAGCGCCGGTACGTGGAATCGCTGTCGGCGTACGCCCGGCAATTCCTCGGCCAGATGGACAAGCCCGATGTGGACTTCATCGAGGGACTGTCCCCGGCGGTGTCGATCGACCAGAAGTCGACCAACCGCAACCCGCGCTCCACCGTCGGCACCATCACCGAGGTCTACGACTATCTGCGCCTGCTCTACGCCCGCGCGGGCACCCCGCACTGCCCGGTCTGCGGTGAGCACATTCAGAAGCAGACGCCGCAGCAGATCGTCGACCAGGTGCTCGCCATGGACGAGGGCATCAAGTTCCAGGTGCTCGCGCCGGTGGTGCGCACCCGCAAGGGCGAATTCGTCGACCTGTTCGAATCGCTGAACACCCAGGGCTACTCGCGCGTCCGGGTGGACGGTGTGGTGTATCCGCTCACCGATCCGCCCAAGCTGAAGAAGCAGGAGAAGCACGATGTGGAGGTGGTCGTCGACCGCCTCGCCGTGAAGCCGAGTTCCAAGCAGCGCCTGACGGATTCGATCGAGACCGCGCTGCGGCTGGCCGACGGCATCGTGGTGCTGGACTTCGTCGACCGGGACGAGCACGCGCACGACCGGGAGCGCCGCTTCTCCGAGAAGCTGGCCTGCCCCAACGGCCACCCCCTCGACATCGAGGATCTGGAACCGCGGTCGTTCTCCTTCAACTCGCCCTACGGCGCGTGCCCGGACTGCACCGGCCTCGGCATCCGCAAGGAGGTCGATCCCGAACTGGTGGTGCCCGATCCGGAGCTGAGCCTGGCCGAGGGTGCGATCGCCCCGTGGTCGCGCGGGCAGACCGCCGAATACTTCACCCGGCTGCTGTCGGGTCTGGCCGAGGCCATCGGCTTCTCCATGGACACCCCCTGGCAGGACCTCCCCGCCAAGGCGCGCAAGGCGGTGCTGGAGGGCAGCTCCGATCAGGTGCACGTCTCCTACACCAACCGCTACGGCCGCAAGCGCTCGTACTACGCCGATTTCGAAGGTGTGATGCCGTTCCTGCAGCGGCGCATGGAGAACACCGAATCGGAGCAGATGAAGGAGCACTACGACGGGTACATGCGCGATGTGCCGTGCCCGGTGTGCAACGGCGCGCGCCTGCGGCCGGAGATCCTGGCCGTCACGCTGAAGACCGGTGCGGAGCGCAAATCCATCGCCGATCTCTCGGATCTGTCCATCGGCGAGGCGGCGCGCTTCCTCAACGCGCTGACCCTGGACGAGCGGCAGGCCGCCATCGCCGCGCAGGTGATCAAGGAGATCCAGGCCCGGCTGGGCTTCCTGCTCGACGTGGGGCTGGAGTATCTGACGCTGTCGCGGGCCGCCGCCACGCTGTCCGGCGGTGAGGCGCAGCGCATCCGGCTGGCCACCCAGATCGGCTCCGGTCTGGTGGGCGTGCTGTACGTGCTGGACGAGCCGTCCATCGGCCTGCACCAGCGCGACAACCGGCGGCTCATCGAAACCCTCACGCGGCTGCGGGATCTCGGCAATACGCTGATCGTGGTCGAACACGACGAGGACACCATCCACTCCTCGGACTGGGTGGTCGACATCGGCCCGATGGCGGGTGAGCACGGCGGCCAGGTGGTGTACTCGGGACCGTATCCCGGGCTGTTGGAAGACAAGACCTCGCTGACGGGCGCGTACCTCTCCGGGCGGGAGCAGATCGAGGTGCCGCTGGTGCGGCGGCCGATCGACAGGAAGAAGCAGCTCACCGTGGTCGGCGCACACGAGCACAATCTGCGCGGCATCGACGTCAGCTTCCCGCTGGGCGTGCTCACCTCGGTCACCGGCGTCTCCGGTTCCGGAAAGTCCACGCTGGTCAACGACATTCTCGCCACCGTGCTCGCCAACAAGCTCAATGGCGCGCGGCAGGTGCCGGGGCGGCATCAGCGGGTGAACGGGCTCGACCATCTGGACAAGCTGGTGCAGGTGGACCAGTCGCCCATCGGCCGCACCCCGCGCTCGAACCCGGCCACCTACACCGGGGTGTTCGACAAGATCCGCACCCTGTTCGCGGCCACCACCGAGGCCAAGGTGCGCGGCTACCAGCCCGGCCGCTTCTCCTTCAATGTGAAGGGCGGCCGCTGCGAGGCGTGCTCCGGTGACGGCACCCTGAAGATCGAGATGAACTTCCTGCCGGACGTGTACGTGCCGTGCGAGGTCTGCCACGGCGCGCGCTACAACCGGGAAACCCTCGAGGTGCATTACAAGGGCAAGACCATCGCCGAGGTGCTCGACATGCCCATCGAGGAGGCGGCGGAATTCTTCGAACCGGTCACCTCCATCCACCGCTACCTCAAGACCCTGGTCGACGTCGGCCTCGGCTATGTGCGCCTGGGCCAGTCCGCGCCGACGCTGTCCGGCGGTGAGGCGCAGCGCGTCAAACTCGCCGCCGAACTCCAGAAGCGCTCCACCGGCCGCACCGTCTACATCCTCGACGAGCCCACCACGGGCCTGCACTTCGAGGACATCCGCAAACTCCTCGCGGTCATCAACGGCCTGGTGGACAAGGGCAATACGGTCATCGTCATCGAACACAACCTGGACGTCATCAAGACCTCCGACTGGTTGATCGACATGGGCCCCGAGGGCGGCTCCGGCGGCGGCACGGTCGTGGCCCAGGGCACCCCCGAGGATGTCGCGGCGGTCCCCGACAGCTACACCGGCCAGTTCCTGCGCGAGGTGTTGGCCAAGAGCGCCACCACCAAGGCCACCACCAACGGCGCACCCGCGAAGAAGACTGCCGCGACCAAAAAGGCCCCGACCAAGACCACAGCCGCCCCGGCGGCCAAGAAGCCCACCACCAAGCGGGCGACCACGAAGTCCGAGGCCACCCCGGAACAACAGGCCGCCGCCAAGAAGGCCGCCGCCGCCCGCCGCAAGGCCGCCGCCCTGCGCTAGCCGCCGGGGCGTCCACTGGTGGCGAATGGCAAGTGGCCCGGAACTTTTCGGCTCCGGGCCACTCGGTGACCGGAGCAGCTCGGGTCGAGACTCGAGCGGTCACCCGCGTTCACCCCGCACACGTCCGCTGACACGTGGTCGCGTGTCCGCGACCTCCTGCCGCGATCCGTGACGGCATCGCTCGAGCCATCCGGAATGGCCGCGACCAAGCCGCCGTCGATGACGAGGTGCTGGCCGTCGAGGTGCGCGGGGCACACCGAGTACACCCGAATCCCTTGGGGGCCAATGCGGACGCGGGGGTGCGGACCAGTGTGCGGACGGCGGCCCTGGTGGTCCGGCCGGGCCGAGAGCTGTCTCGCTCGACACGGTCGGTAGCAGCGCCCGGACCCGGTGTTTGCCGAAAGCCAAGGTGTGGAAGCCTTTTCGATGCCTTTCGGGTTTTCGATACGCTGCCGATATGTGCCGGCCCATATCGTCGGCCGTATGGATGTGTCGACCGGTGCGAGCGACCGGTGTTCGGCGGGGCGACATCGGATCACCGGGCGGCTGCCGCAGGACCGTCGGTCACGACCGAATCAACCGGATTCCCCATGGCGGGTGCGACCGACAGCCATTAGCGTGCGAATCGCCGGTTCGGACCGGCTCCCCGGTTCGTGCATCGGACCCGCTGCGCCGCGGCGGTGCACTTGACGCCGTTTCGGGCGATCTGGATGGGATGGGGAAGACCTCCGGGGCAGTGGCTCGGGTCGCCTCGGATAGGAAGTTCGATGGTCGAGGATCTGCAGGGGTACGACGAGCACGCACTGCGCGATCGGGTGCATCAGGCCGCGTACGACGCGGACCTGGGTGCTCATCGTGAGGTTCATGCGCGCATGGTCGCCAGGATTCAGGGCTGGATGCTGATACTGGGGATCGTCGTGGCACTACTCGCCACGACAGTGGTGGTTATGATCAGCGAACTCCTCACCCGCACAGACCAAATGGGTGGCAAGGCCGGAAACGTGGTCGGTCTGGTGGTCTTGGTGCCGTTGACTCTGCTGCTCGGGGTCGCGTTCGTGAAGAGCATGCACCAGAGCCTGTTCGGACCCGCGACGTATCGGGCGGTCCGGCTGGATCTCTACGATCGCGGCCTGGTATTCGCCCACAATGACGAGGTACGCGCTGTGCGCTATGACACGACGGTGGTTCATCAGGAGCACGTCCGGCATATGTTGTACGGGTTGTTGGAGACCAAGACCACCCATGACTACACCCTGCTCGATGTCGAGGGCGAGCAACTGCGACTGCAGGACTATTCGCAAGGTGGACTGCCCAACGCCGCCCGTTGGGGCGCTGTCATCCAGGACGGAGTGACGGCGGCCCAACTGCCCGCCGCGGTCGAGAAGCTGTACCGGGGGGAGATCGTGGTGTTCGGCGCACTCCGGTTGACAACGTACGAGGTCGGTGTCGGTGCCAAGTCTGTCCGATGGTCCCAGGTCCACCAGATCGAGGTGCGGCACGGCAATCTGTGTGTATACGGGGGAGAGCGTCGGCTCATGCCGATCAGTATTCCGGTCCGCAAGGTCCCCAATATCCACGTATTCCTGACGCTGGCGCACCGGCTGCTCGCCGAGAATCGCAGGCCGGGTACCCGCCGACCAGCGTCGCGACCGGCGCCGACTGTGCCGGTGGCCACGCCGGACGAGTTCCAGGTGCTGCTCACCATGGTGATGAAGGACCATGCGGCCGCTGAGCGGTTGATCGCTTATGAGCGCGGGAAGCTCCCCGGCGCGGACCGTGCGACCTGTGTCGCGAAGGCCGTCGAACGGTTGCGGCGAGACCGGGAGCGACAGGGCTGAACGTCGACCACGACCAGGACTCGCCCCGAGCGCGGTGGACGAACGCAGACTCCGCATCCACGGCACCGCCCGGGCGGAGAGGGCGCTGTCGTATCGCCCGTCACCCCCCGGTCGTGCGGCAGGCCGTGTCAGACCATCGCGCCGGGGATGGCCGCGACCAGGCCGCCGTCGATGACGAGGTCCTGGCCGTTGATGTAGCCGGCCTCGTCGGAGGCGAGGAAGGCGACCGCTGCCGCCACTTCGTCGGCGGTGCCGGTGCGGCCCGCGGCGACGGCGGTGACGACCTCGGTGGCGGCGTCGGGGGAGACGTTGTCGTGGAACATGGGGGTTTCGATGTAGCCGGGGCTCACCGAGTTCACCCGAATTCCCCTGGGGGCCAGGTCCGCCGCCAGGGTGCGGGCCAGGTTGTGGACGGCGGCCTTGGTGGCCGCGTACAGCGCGCCGCCGGGCATGCCGCGGTGCAGGGTCCAGGAGGCGTTGATCACGATCGCGCCGCCGTCGGCCAGCAGTGGCAGGGTCTTCTGGATGGTGAAGAACACGCCCTTGAAGTTGATGTCCACCACGCGGTCGAATTCGGCCTCGGCGATCTCGGCGCTGGGCTGGAACGAGGCCACACCCGCATTGGCGAAGACCGCGTCGAGCCGGCCGTAGCGCTCGCGCACCACGTCCACCAGCGCGTCGATATCGGCCAGTGCCGCCACATCGCCCCGCACCGCCAGCAGCCGGTCCTCGGACCCGCCCGCCGTGGAACGCAGTTCGGCGACGGCGGCGTCCAGCCGGGTCTTGTCACGCCCGGTGATGACGACGGTCGCGCCCTCCGTCAGCAGCCGCCGGGCGGCGGCCAGCCCCATACCACTGGTGCCGCCGGTGACAAGGACGATCTTGTTATCGAATCGGGAAGTGCTGTGCGTCATGCCGTCGAGTCTGGTCGGCGCGCCGGAGCGCAAACAGTGCGCGATCAACCCGGGTTCACCACCACCAGGCTGGCGACGAAGTCGTCCGGACGAGGGGGAATATTCGGCGGGTTCGGGAGTAGCCGGGCGGGTCGCCGCGTTGCGCTAGGCATGGTCAGCGAAACCGCGGCGGCGAAAGAGCAACGGCATGCACAGCTCCGGGACTTCCTGCGCACCCGGCGCGCCCGGCTCACCCCCGGCGATGTCGGGCTGGTGACCTCGGGGCGGCGGCGCACCCCCGGACTGCGGCGCGAGGAGGTCGCGCAGCTGGCCGGGGTCGGGGTGTCCTGGTACACCTGGTTGGAGCAGGGGCGCGATATCAATGTCTCCGACGAGATCCTGCACGCGGTGAGCCGGGCACTGCGGCTGTCCGACCCTGAGCGGGCGCACCTGTTCGTGCTGGCCGGACTGCGGCCGCCGCGCCCGCGTGGCGTCGCCAGCACGGTGGAACCCGAATTGCGGCAGCTGCTCGACGCCTGGTCGCCGCGACCGGCGATCCTGCGTGACCGCTACTGGAACATCCTGGCCGTCAACGCGGGATCGACCGCCGTGTTCGGCTACGACGACGGCGACCACAACTGCCTGATCTCGTTCTTCACCAATCCGCGCTACCGTGACCGGCACACCGAGTGGGCGGCCATCGCCCCGGAGGTGGTGGCCGCCTACCGCGCGGATGCCGCGCACGCCCCGGGGGATCCCGCCTTCGCCCGTGTGATCGACGAATTGATCACGGCCAGCCCCGAATTCGCGCGGCTGTGGGAGCGCCACGATGTGGCCGCCCCCACCCGGTCGGTGAAAGCGGTCCAGCATCCCGGGGTGGGCGACCTGGTCTTCGACAAGACCACCCTGATGGTCATCGACCATCCGGACTGGTACCTGGAGTTCTACAATCCGCGACCCGGCACCGAGACCGCCGAGCGGCTCGGGGCGCTGCTGTGCGAGGCGGACCTCGCCTCTGTCTGACGGGTGGCCATCAATGGACGGGCGGCCATCGATTCGGCCGCGCCCGACGATCACCGCGGCCGGATCGGACGCCGCCGCCCCTTCGCTCGCCCGCACCCGAGACTCGCGGTGGTCGGATCGGATGTCGCCGCCGGTCCGAACCAGGGTGGTTCACGCTCGGCTGCGGCGCGTCGAACGCGGCGGGCGGCGGCCCGGCCGGTCCGGCGTTCTGTCCGACCAGCGGCCCCGATCGCCGCTCCGCTCGTCGGGAACGACCTACTCCGCCGCCACCGCCGCCGGGGTCGAAACCTCTTCCAGCCGCCCGTAGTCCAGCTTCACCAGCTGATCGGCTAGGTCGAAGTACCGGTCGTCGTGGGTGATCACGATGACCGTCTTCCCGCGTTCCTTCAGCTTGGTGAGGATCTCGCGGTAGAACACGTCGCGGAAGCGTGGTTCCTGATCCGCGGCCCACTCGTCGAACAGGTAGACGGCGCGATCCTCGAGCAGCGCGGTCAGCAGGGCCAGCCGCTTGCGCTGCCCCTGGGACAGGTCGATGGTGGACAGCCGCCCGTCGTGCACGGTCACCTTGTGCGCGATCTGCAATTCCTCGAGGTAGTGCCGCACCTCGTCGTCGATACCGGGGCGGTCGAAGCCGAGATAGTCCTCGAACAGGTGGAAGTCGGTGAAGATGGCCGAGCAGTTCTGCCGGAACCACTCGATGTTCTCGTGGTTGATCTGCTCGCCGTCGAACTCCACGAACCCGCTGCGCGGCACGTACAGCCCCGTGATCAGTTTGGCCAGGGTGGATTTGCCGCTGCCGTTGCCGCCCACGATGAAGGTGATCTGGCCCGGCTCGAAGGTGAGGTCGATGGGGCCGAGGCGGAATCCACCGTCGTCCCCGGAAGCGAGTTCGGGCGGTGGCGCGTCCATCGGAACGGGCCGGCCGTCGTGGACGCCGTGGACGATTCGCTGCTTGCCGTTGACATCGGGTCGCAGCGTCCCGTTGTGTGCTCCCGGCCCGCCGCCGAGCGGACCGGGACCATCGGCGTGCGGACCTCCCGGCGGCGGACCGCCGTGACCACCCGGTCCGACCTGCCCGCCGGGATGTCCGGCTGGACTGCCGGGCCGTCCGCCCCGGGGGGGGGCCCCCCCACGCCGACGGGACTTTCGGAGCGAGGTGTGTGCTCGGCATAATCGCGGGGGGTACCTCGGCGGCCGGGACCGCCGGACGCGGGAGGGAATTCCTGTGCGGGAGAGTACGACAGCATCGGCCGGAACCACCGTGCGGCACCGGCACGCACGCGGCACAGCCGTGCGCGACTCGGCCGTGCCCGACACAGCCGTGCGCGACTCGGCCGTGCCCGACACAGCTGTACACGACTCGGCCGTGCGCAAGTCAGCCGAACGCGACACAGCCATGCACGATTCGGCCGCACACGACACAGCCATGCACGATTCGGCCGCACACGACACAGCCGTGCACGAGTCAGCCGCACACGACACAGCCGCACACAAGTCAGCCCCACGCGATTCCGGGCGCACCGGACCCGCACGACCACGGTGCGGCGCGCCATGAATGGGGGTGGTGCGCCGGATCACCCAGCGCCGGTATCGGATCGGCCAGCACCGGCGACCCTTCCGGCGGTCTGCGTGGTCGGCCTCGCCCGCGGCTCGGTGAGCTGGGCGGACTGCGGAGCCGCGCAGGTGAGAGGCGACAGTCCGGCAGCCGGGGTCGGTGTACTGACGGTTGGATTCGGCCGTCCGGCACTGGAACCCGGCGGCCCGACAGCGGAACCCGGCAGCCCGACAGCAGGTCCCGGCGGCCCGACAGCGGAACCCGGCAGCCCGACAGCAGGTCCCGGCGGCCCGACAGCGGAACCCGGCAGCCCGACAGCAGGTCCCGGCGGCCCGACAGCGGAACCCGGCAGCCCGACAGCAGGTCCCGGCGGCCCGACAGCGGAACCCGGCCATCCGACAGCGGAACCCGGTCATGCGGGAGTGCACCTCGGCCATGCGGGAGTGCACCTCGGCCATGCGGGAGTGGACCTCGGGCACGCGGCGCTGAGTTCCGGTTCTCCGGCCCGGTTCGATTACCCGTGGTTCGGGTTGACCGCGGCGGATGCCGCGAGGTTGGCGGCCTGGCAGTGTGCCGGGCTCGAGTTGGCCGTCGCGGCACTGGACGAGTCCGGTCTGGGTTACGTGGCGCGCGGATCGAATGCGGCGGTGGTGTTCGGGGCAGCGGGACACCGGCCGCGCGGCGCGGACAATCTCGCCAACCGGCTGTCGCGGGCACTCGGGTTGCGCGGTCCCAGCCTGATATTGGACAGCGAGCCCTCCGCGGCGGCCGCCGCAGTGGATACCGCGGCACGGTTGCTGGCCGACCCGGCCGTGCCCTTCGTCATCGCTGGCGGCGTGGATCTACCGCTGACGCTCGACGTTTCGAGCGCGCACGGAGAAACCGACTGGAATGGCAGCGAATTCACCGTGGTCGTCGTGCAGCGGGTGGCCGATGCCACGCTCAGCGGCATCCGGATGCACGCCGAGCTCACCGATATCATCGGATTCTCCGACGGCGCTGGTGAGGCGCGCATTCCGCTCGATCCGAACAGCGCGCACGCGCACAACGATCGGTTGGCGCGGTCGGACCGCGGCGACGAACCGCCGGTGTTGATCGCACTGAGCGGCCGTGATGCCCTGGAGGTACACGAGACGGCGCTGTACTGGGCGCAGCAGCTCGGTACGTACCGCTCGCTGCGGGAATTCGCCGCCGCCACCGGGCGATTGCTGCCGGGACCGGTGCGGGCGGCGATCCTCGGGCGGGACACCGACGATGCCGCCGCGCAACTGCGCTCACTGGCCGACCGGATCGCGGCGACCCGGCAGCCGGTCTCGGCGGCGGAACGCGCTCGACAGGCTGAACGAATCGGGCAGGCCGAGCAGGTCCGTCCGGCCGCGCGGACCGCTCGAGCGGCGCGAGCTCAGCAGGAGCGAGGCGGACAGGACGGGTATCCCTTGCGGACCGGGCAGCCCGGGCACGGTGAACGGAACAGCCGCTCCGGATCGCCGAGGGAGACACGGCAATCGGCACTGACGCGGCCGGTCGAGCCGCATCAGCACACGCAGCAGCCGGCACACGTGCCTCGTCCCCATCCCGGCGAGTGCATCCAGACGTTCGGGCAGGCACCGCAGGGCGAGTGCCGGACCGGGCCGGGTTGTCGGACGGAGGCGACCCCGGCGGCGGTGATCGAGGTATTCGGGCCGACCACCGTCGGTGCCGGTGGCGGGCTGCTACTTCTGTGTTCCGGTGCGCGCGAACCGTATCCGGGTATGGGGCGCGGCATGGCGGCCCGGTATCCCGTGTTCGCGCGGGCGCTCATGGCGGCCACCGACGCCGTGGTGGCGGCGGGCGGGCCGCGGGTGTGGACGCCGCGGTTCGGTTTCGGAAACGGCACGGGCGGCGGAGAATTCGCGCAGGCGGCGACCTTCGTCTATCAGGTGGCCATGGCGGAACTGCTGGCCCGGTGGGGAGTTCGGCCCGATGCGGTGGTCGGCTATGGCACGGGCGAGATGGCGGCGGCCGCCGTCGGCGGAGCGCTGTCGCTCGCGGACGCGGCGCGTGTGGTGGTGGCGCACAGTCGGATGGCCGCGCGGGCCGACTATGCCGCCACGGCCGTCCTGGAGGCCACCGCCGTCGAGGCCATGCGGCTGGTGGAACCCATGCGGGCCGCCGTCGCGGTGGCGGCCATCGACAGTCCCCGGTCGGTCACGGTATCCGGGGAGGCGCGCTATATCGACGCACTGGTGCGCCGCGCCCATCGCCGCACCATATCCGCGCAGCGCCTGACCGACCACAACGGCGGCTGGCATCCGGCGGTGCCGAGCCCGCGCAGCCGGGAACTGGCCCCGCTGCTGGTCGACGAACTCGCCGGAATAACGCCCCGGGTGCCCACCGTCGCGCTCTATTCGACGACCCGCGCCGGTGCCGCACTGTCCGCCGAGATGGACGCCGCCTACTGGGGCGAGCACGCCCGCGGTCCCGTCAACCTCACCGCCGCCCTGGAACACGCCGCCGCCGCGGGCATGTCGACAATCCTGGAGATCGCGCCGCACCCCACGCTGACCGCCACCGTCCGGGAACACGCCACTTTCCGCGACTCCACCCACCCGGTCGCCGCCCGCGCCGACGAACCCGCCACCTTCCTGCGCGCCCTCGCCCACCTGCACCTGGAAGGCCGCCCCCTCGACTGGACCGCCCTCGGCCCCTTCACCGCCCCACCCCCACCCCGCCACTGGCGACACCCCCACCCCACGCCACACCAGCCCACCACCCACGACACCGGTCCGCACGCCGTCTCCACCACATCGGACGACCGGCGAGGCTCATGCACTGCCGCACCACGGACCCCGGCCACCACTCCGGATGGCGAGCCATTCGCCGACACGCGACACCAGCCGACCACAACGCCGGGCAACCGGCTGCGTCCGAACCCCACCGCGCCCAAGCGGCCGAGCACAGCTCCAGCCGACGAGCCGCACTCCGTCGCACAACGGCAATCGGCGGCCGCAGTACACGACCGGCGGCATCGTGGCACTTCCGTGTCACAGCATCCGGAGATCGTGCCTGGCGACCGCCCGCACCCGAGCATGGCCGAGCCACAGCAACGGGTGGCCGCACCAGGTGACGAGCGACGGGTCGTCGGTACCGGGGCGGGCACGGCGGGGGAAGGCTCGTCGCATCACCCGGTCCGGTGGGCGGACTGTGACAGGCCCGGTGTGGTGGATGGTCCGGTGTGGGATGCCGAGGTGCGGGCGGAGAGTACGTATGTGGTGACCGGGGGTCTCGGGCCGGCGGGGGTGCGGGCGGTGTGCTGGCTGTTGGCGGCGGGGGCGAGCGATGTGGTGCTGTTGGCGCGGGAGCCGCGCGCGCTGCCGCCGCCGTTGGACGGGTGGGAGGATCGAATCGTGCTGGTGCGCTGCGATATCGCGGACCGCGACGACCTCGCGCAGGTACTGCACGATCTGCGGGAGTGCGGGCCGCCGATTCGCGGGGTGGTGCACACCGGGGCGGGGTGGACCGGGGCGGCCGCGAATGTGCTGGAGCTGACGGCCGCCGATGCTCCCGACTTCACGGTGCTGGTGGCCGTGGCGGACGGGGCGCGGGGGGACTTGGATGGGCTGGCCGCCGCCCACGGATATCGGCGGGTGGTTCGGGTCGATTGGGAGGATGCCGACCACCGCGTGTCGGACGACCACGCGTAGGGCACGCGGGGATGATGACCGCATGGCGCAGCCCGTGGTCGAGGTGAAGTGGAAGAAGGAGCCGGAGGAGCACGACTATCCGGCGGCGGCCGATTTCCTGGAACTGCTGGCCGAACCGGACGTGATCGAGACGGTGGTGCGGGAGCTGCGGGCCGCACCGGTCGTACACAAGAAGGCCAAGGACATTCTGCGGGCGGCCCGGCTCGACCTCGCGCCCGCCATGAATCCGTACGTGCGGCGGGACCTGGAGAAGATCGTGACCGGAAAGGCGCTCTCGCCGATCCTGCTGGTGCGCGGCGACTTCCGCACCGGCGTGCCGCTCCAGATCGCCGACGGCTACCACCGGGTGTGCGCCGTGCACTACGCGGACGAGAACATCGCCATCCCGCTGAAGATCGCCGCGCTGCCCTGAAACGCCGGCACGCTCGTCCGTGCGGCGGCTGACCGTCGGTCAGCGGGCCGACGTGACTCACCGGTCCACGGGCACGGGCGTCGGCTCAGTCGCGCCCTGACGCTCCGGGCAGGCGGAGGAGTCGATCGGTCTCGCGACGCTCGCGCTTGGTCGGTCGACCGGAGCCGCGGTCACGGCGCGGCATGAGCGCGGTGAGCTGCGGATCGGGCGGGGGTGGGCTGCGGTCGATCATGCACTGGGCGGCGATCGGTGCGCCGACACGCTTGGTGATGACGCGCTCGACGATCACGATGCGCTCCAGACCGCCCACCCGGACTCGGATCTCGTCGCCGGGCTTGATCTGGTGGGCGGGCTTCACCGCCGTACCGTTGACGCGCACATGCCCGCCGCGGCAGGCCGTCGCCGCCGCCGAGCGGGTCTTGAAAAGGCGAACGGCCCAGATCCACGAATCGACGCGGGCCTGAGCCGGTGCACTGGTTCGGTCGGACGCCACGTCCTAGACGATACGGCGTGCGGTGACGACCTGATCCTCGCTGAGCTGGGTGTAGGAGACCGGGGTGCCGGACTGGACCGCGTTCAGCAGCTTGCCGTCGCCGGCGTAGATGCCGACGTGGCCGCCGCCGTTGGTGATGACGATATCGCCGGGAGCCAGGTTCTCGAAGGCGATCGGAGCGCCGACGTGGGACTGCTCGAAGCTGGTGCGGGGCAGGTCGATTCCGGCCTGCTTGTACGCCCACTGCACCAGACCGGAGCAGTCGAAGCTGTACGGGCCGGACGCGCCCCAGGAGTACTGAGCGCCGACCTTGGTCCTGGCGGCCTCCAGGGCGATATTGCCGGGGCCCTGCTGCTGACCGAAGCCGGGGAGGTCGAACTGCGGCGGGGCGATGCCGGGCAGCTGCGCGCCGCCACCGACACCCAGGCCACCACCGAAGTGGTTGGTCTCCGGGTTGAGCACCCCGGAGGTGAATGCCTGAACCTGTGTATTGACCGCCGAGGCATCCTGTTCCGACAGCGGAGTGTCGAAGGTACCGATTCCGGGGATCTCGATCGGAGCCGCGTTGGCGTTGATCGCCGGGAACGCACCCGTGGCGAACGCGCCCATGACAAGAGCGCCCTTCACGGAATTCGGCAACCGAGATTCCCGTTGCAAGCTGTGCTTACCCACCGAGTTACATCTCCGATCTTCCTTGCTCTGACCGCCGACCGAGTTAGCTGACGGGTTCGGGCCGGGAAGATCGGCCCTACCTCGGTGGCCTTGCGGCCGATGAGGATTCACCCCACGAACTCTGGGTCCCCGGTTCGGTGTCGGCACCTTCTCCCGACTTCCGATTAGGCGGTAACGTCGCGGGCCGCCTCTCCGATGAAGCGACAGACTCCGCTAAGTCACGAGAAGATTACGGCTCGGGGCCGATGTTGTCCACCCCACACGCGGGTGTGTTGCGGCGTGGCGCAAAAGCGCCCGCTGAGCGGACGATTCAACGCACACACGCCGAGTCACAACCGGGTCACGGGAGGCGTTACCCCCGTTACCGAAACGGAAACCGGACGGCGAGCGCCTCACTCGCCCGGAGTCACCGTGCGCTCCAGGTGCTCGATCCGCCGCCGGGCGTCGGCCAACTCCACCTCGAGTTTTCCCAGCGCCATGACCAGCGGACCCACCGCGAGGTCGGCGACCAGTTGCGGATCGTCGTATCCGCGCTCGATGGCCACCAGGATGTTGTTGCGGATACGGGCTGCCACGGGCGCCTCCTCGGGCACGTTCCACGATTCGACCACCTCCGCGACGGTGGGAACAGGTGCAGCTTCCTCCGACATGGTCCCTCCCTGCGCTGGGCTACTTCGCGAATCAGACATAAGAGTAGAGACGTGCGCTCGCCCGCGATGCGAACCGGAACCTCGCGGACGCACGAATGCTTCGGACCGTCGATGCTTCGGACCGTCGCCGACGCAGTACCCGGGCGGCCGATATGCCAATCGATAGCCATCTCTAGGGGACCCCGTAGATACCCCGATAGTCCACCGATTTCACGCTACGGTTGGGCGGCATGGATCCCGTGCGCAACCCGTACGCCCCCGGAGCGGGCCAGCGTCCGCCCGAACTCGCGGGCCGTGGCCGTCAGCTCGACGCCTTCGATGTCGTGCTGGAGCGGGTGGCACGCGGCCGCCCCGAACGCAGCGTCATGCTCACCGGGCTGCGCGGCGTCGGCAAGACGGTGCTGTTGAATCAGCTGCGCTCGGCGGCGCGGGCGCGCGGCTGGGGCACCGGCAAGCTGGAGGCCCGGCCCGATCAGGGGTTACGGCGACCGCTGTCGTCGGCACTGCACATGGCGGTGCGCTCCATCGCGACCACGCATCGCAATCCCGAGCAGATGGACGACTTCCTCGGCATTCTCAAGGCTTTCGCCCTGCGCGCCACCGCCGACAAGGGCATGCGGGAGCGCTGGAATCCGGGTATCGACGTCCCCGCCGTCACCGGCCGCGCCGATTCCGGCGATATCGAGATCGACCTGGTGGAACTGCTGCTGGAGGCGGCACAGCTGGTGCGCGACCGCGGGGTCGGCATCGCGGTGTTCATCGACGAGATGCAGGATCTCGGCCCGGCCGACGTCTCCGCCATCTGCGGCGCGTGCCACGAATTGAGCCAGGACGCCGCGCCTTTGATCGTGGTGGGCGCGGGATTGCCGCATCTGCCCGCCGTGCTCTCGGCCTCCAAGTCGTACTCCGAGCGCTTGTTCTCCTATCACCGCATCGACCGCCTCGACCGCGACTCCGCCGATCAGGCGCTGATCGCGCCGGCCGAGCGGGAGAACGTGAAGTACACCGAACAGGCCCTCGACACGCTCTACCGGAAGGCCGACGGCTACCCGTATTTCGTGCAGGCGTACGGGAAGGCGACCTGGGACGTGGCCGCCCAGAGCCCCATCACCGCCGAGGATGTCGAGGTGGCCGCACCGCACGCCGAGGAGGAGTTGGCCGTGGGGTTCTTCGGTTCCCGGTACGAGCGCGCCACCCCGGCCGAGCGGGAGTACATGCGCGCCATGGCCGATCTCGCCGGTGACGAGGGCCCGGTGCCGACCGCCGCGGTGGCGAAACATCTGGAACGCAAACCCGCGTCGCTGTCACCGGCCCGCGACGGTTTGATCAAGAAAGGTCTCATCTATTCGGCGGAGCGCGGTTCCATCGGATTCACGGTTCCGCATTTCGGCCGATATCTGCGCGGCGTGCCCTAGGACCGGAGATTATGCCGGAAGTTTGCCCGCATTCCCGTGATTCGGCAGCAGCGCGAGGAAATTGTGGATCAGCGCGCGGTCGTCATCGCGGCGATGGGCGACGTAGACGGTGGTCTCCGCATCGGTTTCGGCGAGCGGGAGGATGCGGACCGAGGCGGGCGCGGTGAAGGTCGCGCTGCGCGGCGCGATGGTGACCCCGAGCCCCTCGGCCACCAGATACATGATGGTCGTCCAGGTATTGCCCTCCTGCACCACCTGCGGCTGCCGCCCCGAGCGCAGCAGCGGCGCGAGATTCTTCTCGTGCGCCAGCCGTCCCGCGGCCCTGGGGAAGAAGACCAGCGGATGGTCGGCGAGTTCGGCGCCGGTGATGGCCGCGCGCCCGGCGTCGGGATGGTCGGCGGGCAGCACCGCGACGTAGGGCTCGGTGATCAGCGGCGCGGTCCGGACATTCGGCAGTTCGTCGGGGTCGCGCACGATGACCGTATCGAGCGCGCCGTGGCCGAGCTGCTCCATCATCCGCGAGGTGTAACCCTCCACCAGATCCACCCGGACCAGCGGATACAGCTCGCGAAAGCGACGCACTCCGCGCAGCGGCTCCAGCGGCAGCACCGAAGGGACGAAACCGAGGTACAGCCGCCCCTGGCTGCCGCGTCCCACCCGGCTCACCTCGTCCAGGTCGCGGGCGGCGTGCCCGAGGATGGCGGCGGCCCGCTCGCGCAGCACCGCACCGGCGGCGGTGAGCGCGACGCTGCGCGAGGTGCGGTCGAACAGCTTGGTGCCGAGCAGGGTTTCGAGCCGGCGAATCTGCTGGGTCAGCGCGGGCTGGGCGATGTGCAGCCGGACGGCGGCCCGTCCGAAGTGCAGTTCGTCGGCGACCGCCAGGAAATACCGCAGGTGCCGCAGCTCCACACCCTCAACCATAAGACAAGCGTATCAATCGCAGCTATCAAGTATTGGACCTTATTGTTCCAGGCCGGGCATGCTGATCAGGTGCGACAACCGACTATCGAAACCATGAGCACGCCCGCCCATGCTCGGGCGTTCAAGGAACTCAACGAGGAGTGGATTCGCGCCTACTTCACCCTCGAACCCGCCGATTCGGCCCTGCTCGACTATCCGGAACGCGAGATCGTCGCCAAGGGCGGTCGGGTGCTGATCGCCCGCGTCGGTGACGAGATCGTGGGCTGCGGTGCGGTGGTGCCGGAGGGCCACGGGGTCTACGAGATCTCGAAAATGGCGGTGTCGCCGCGGTATCGGGGGCAGGGAATCGGACGGCTCGTGCTCGCGGCGGCCATCGACGCGGCGCGCGAACTCGGCGCGACCACCCTGATTCTGGCGAGCAATCGGAAGCTCGCCAATGCGGTGCACCTGTACGAGTCGGCGGGGTTCGTGCACGTGCCACCGGAGGAACTGCCGCCGAGCCCCTACGACCGCGCCGATGTGTTCATGAAGTACGACCTGACTGTATTAGCCGAGTAATTGCCCACCCATTCAAGATCATTGCAAGGCAGCATATTTCAGACTGACAACGGATCTACCGGCGGGTAACAAACACTCCTACACTCGAATGTGATTCCGATCACGTCCGAGGGAGGACATCATGGCGACTGCCGCCAAAGTCGACGCCACCGAGGAGCAAGCCCGGCAACTTGTCGAGGAATCCCGCGAAACCACCTGGGCCAAACCCTCTTTCGCCAAAGAGATGTTTCTGGGGCGCTTCCGGCTGGACCTGATCCATCCCTACCCGCGGCCCAGCGCCGAGGACACGGCGAAGTACGAGGCGTACCTGACCCGGCTGCGGGCCTTCTGCGAAACCATCGACGGCGACCGGATCGAGGCCGAGGGCCGCATCCCCACCGAATACGTGGAAGGACTGGCAGCGCTCGGCTGCTTCGGCCTCAAGATCCCCGAAGAGTACGGCGGACAAGGGCTTTCGCAGGTCGGCTACAACAAGGCGCTCATGCTGGTCGGCTCCGCCCACCCCAGCCTGGGCGTGCTGCTCTCGGCGCACCAGTCCATCGGCGTACCGGAACCGCTCAAGCTCGCGGGCACGGACGACCAGAAGCGGGAGTTCCTGCCGCGCTGCGCCAAGGGGGCCGTGTCGGCGTTCCTGCTCACCGAACCCGATGTCGGCTCCGATCCGGCGCGCATGGCCTCCACCGCCACGCCGACCCCGGACGGGGAAGCCTACGAGCTCAACGGCGTGAAACTGTGGACCACCAATGGCGTGGTCGCGGAACTGCTGGTGGTCATGGCGCGCGTGCCCCGCAGCGACGGGCATCGGGGCGGGATCTCGGCCTTCATCGTGGAGGCCGACAGCCCGGGCATCACCGTAGAGCGCCGCAATTCGTTCATGGGGCTGCGCGGTATCGAGAACGGTGTCACGCGGCTGCACGAGGTGCGGGTGCCCAAGCGGAATCTGGTCGGGCGCGAGGGGGACGGGTTGAAGATCGCGCTCACCACCCTCAACGCGGGCCGGCTCGCCATTCCGGCCATGTGCACCGCCGCCGCCAAATGGGCGACCAAGATCGGACGGGAGTGGTCGGCGACCCGCGTGCAGTGGGGGCGGCCGGTCGGCGAGCACGCCGCGGTCGGCCAGAAGCTGTCCTTCATCACCGCGACCACCTTCGCGCTGGAAGCGGTGCTGGACCTCTCGGCCACCATGTGCGACGAGGACCGCAACGACATCCGCATCGAAGCGGCCCTGGCCAAACTGTGGGCCTCGGAGATGAGCTGCGCCATCGCCGACGAACTGGTGCAGATTCGCGGCGGACGCGGCTACGAGTCGTCGGCCTCGCTGCGGGCGCGCGGTGAACGGGCGGTGGCCGCCGAGCAGCTGGTGCGGGATCTGCGCATCAACCGCATCTTCGAGGGCTCCAGCGAGATCATGCGCCTGCTCATCGCCCGCGAGATGGCCGACGCGCACATGGCGGCGGCCGGAGCGCTGGTCGATCGCAATGCCGAGTTGAAGGACAAGGCCAAGGCCGCGGTGGGGGCGAGCGGCTTCTACGCCAAGTGGTTCCCGCAGCTGGCCGTCGGTTCGGGCACGGTACCCGCCAGCTTCGGCGAATTCGGGCCGCTGGCACGGCATATGCGCTTCGTGGAGCGGATGTCGCGCAAGCAGGCGCGGGCGCTCATGTACGGCATGGCACGGTGGCAAGCCAAGCTCGAGTACAAGCAGGGCTTCCTGGGACGCATCGTGGATATCGGCGCAGAGCTGTTCGCCATGGCGGCGTCGTGCGTGCGGGCGCAGGCCGAGATGCGCAAGGGCGGACCCGAGGGCGCGGCGGCACAGGAACTGGCCGATGTGTTCTGCCGCCAGTCGCGACTGCGGGTGCAGCGCCTGTTCGACGCGCTGTGGGACAACACCGACGACGCCGACACCGAGATCGCGCGCGGGTTGCTGGACGGCCGGTACCGCTGGCTCGAGGCGGGGGCGCTGGACCCGAGCGAGGGCACCGGGCCGTGGATCTCGGATTGGCAGATGGGACCGTCCACGGAACCGAATCTGCTGCGGCCGTTCCTGCCGTCGACGCGCACCTCCGCGTCGACCTGATACTCCGGACGCCGGACCGGAAAGGGTCTGGGCGCCCCGGTGCTCAGACCAATCTGCCCCTATCTAGCAATCGCGCTAGATAGGGGCAGATTCTTGTGCGCGGCACGGTCGTCAGCATTATCTACACTTTTCTAGTGAGATCGCTAGATTTATCTAGAATCCTCAAGGTGTTCACCTTGGCAGTGTTTTCTAGCGGGTTCTAGGCCGTTGGCCAGATATTCGAAGATTCGCCGATCGGCTCGTATCGATCGGCGGCGTCGGTTAGACAACTTGTGCATAACGCCAGGTGTGGCCGGTTAACGCCGCGGCAATGACTATCGACAACCGGGCTAAAGGCGATCTCTTCGAGGAGGCGTCATGTCCCTGCTCAGCCGCCGCGCCGCCGATTCCGACGGCCACCACACCACTGTCACGGCCGCCGACGGCACCCCCATCGCGGTGCGCGACTTCGGTCCGGCCGCCGCGCCCGTCACCGTGGTGTTCGTCCACGGGCACTGCCTGCGCACCGAATCCTGGACCTTCCTGCGCGAACATCTGCAGCGGCACTGGGGCGCGGATGTCCGCATGGTGTTCTACGACCATCGCGGGCACGGGGATTCCGGGGTGGCCGATCCGCGCACCTACACCGTCGACCAACTCGCGCAGGATCTGGACGCTGTGCTGCGCACGGTGGTGCCCACCGGCCCAGTCGTGTTGGTGGGACATTCGATGGGGGCGATGGTGACGCTCGCCTACGCGCGGCTGTACCCGGAGACCATCGGCAGCCGGGTGGCGGGCGTCGGCCTGATCGCCGGGGCCGCCAACGGGGTCACCCGGGTGGGGCTCGGGCGCTTCCTCTCCGGTCCGGCCGTCAGCTCGCTGAACCTGGCCGTGCGCCGCGCGCCGCGGTTCATGCAGGCGTCGAAGCATCTGAGTCGCCGCTTCTTCGAACCGATCATGCGGGAGGCGGCGCTGGGCACCCGCCAGGTCAGCCCGCGGGTGCTCGCGGTGGCCACCACCATCCTCAACGAGACGCCGCTACTGACCATGTCGGCCTTCCTGGACTCGCTTATCCGCTTCGACGAGACCGCCACCCTGCACCGGCTGGGCGCGATTCCCACCCTGGTGCTCGCGGGATCGGCGGATATCGTCATCCCCTTCGCCCACTCCGTCGTACTCGCCTCCCAACTCGACGACAGCGAGCTGGTCCGCATCGACGGGGCCGGGCACAGCGTGATCCTGGAACGGGCCGCGGAGGTGGCCGCGGCCATCGTCGCCCTCGTCGACCGGGCGCTGGCCGCACTGCCCGGTCGAGGGCCGGAACTCGGTCCGGAATTCGCGGTCGCGGGATAGCGCGGGATGCGCTCAGCACCCCCCTGCCGAACGGGCAAATTTCGGGCTATCGTGGGTGGAGTCGACGGTCAGCCACCCGGCTGACCTGCGCTTACATCGCTCGGACGAGCCATATCCCGATCCATGCCGTACTGTGTTGTAGATCACGATGTGTGGTCTGTCACACGGCTCGAGGAGGTTTCGATGACACGCAGCGAGATTGCGGAACTCCGCTACGCGGTCGGCCAGCTCCGGCAGTGCGTGACCGCACTGCGCTCGCACTACGGGGACGCGGGCCCGGTCCGCCGCCTGGAGAACGACCTCGAGCGGCTCGCCATCGACGCGGACGACTTCGAGCAGGCACCGCCGCCCGAGGTCGCCGCCCGCCGCGACCAGGACGTCATCTACGTCCCGGACTCCAAGTCCGACGAGGCCGCCTGGATGGGCGCGCAGGACGAGGGGCTGGGCTTCCACTCTCGTCCCCGCACCAAGTAGGGGGATCGACCTCCGCACCCGCCACGCGCGGGTGCGATCCCCAGGGGCCGTGCGCGGTCCCGCACCGCAGCGGGGGGGGGG
>NZ_JASCXP010000038.1:0-29190 GCF_030010695.1 Nocardia sp. CC201C | reverse complement strand
ATTTCGCGGGCATCGACGAGACCTCGCGGGCATCGACGTGAACTCGCGGGCATCCGCATGACGTCGATACCCGCGACCTCGATCTCGCGGCGGTGGTCTCGCCCGGCGGCGTGCACCCGATGTTCAGAGGCGTTCGCGGTTTTCCTCGAGGTCGAAACTCTCGCGCTGGAGGGCGTGAATCACGTAGGGGAGCGGTTCATCCGCCGACAGCCCCAGCACCAGCCGCTGCTCCAGGCGGGCGATGGCCGCCTTGGTCAGCAGGCGGGCGTCGCCGACGAGGTTGAGCGCGATCTCGTAGGTGCGCCGCTCGCCGGGCTCCGCGTCGGGATGGTCCATCCGCCATTGCGTTTCGAGCAGGCGGTGGGTCGGATCGTCGGCTTCCACGGGTAGCGTGAACCGCCAGGCGAACAGATCGCGATCGGCCACATGCTCATCCACTACGCGGCAGACGGTGCCCACGACGCGGTCGAGGGTCTGCGGTGTCACGTAAACATGGAGCGAAACATCCGAAATGCGTTTCGGCATGTCCTTCAGTCCTGTTCTGGTGTCTAACCGGGTGGAGTATCCGCGGGGGGAGTGTAGCCCCTCAGCGGACGTTTCCGGCAGACAGGTCCATTGACACGCTGGTGTTCTGTTGTGAGTCTGCGCCTAGAACCGCGAAGAGGCAACCCTCACGGTCGATTCCGTGCCGGATCGCACCGGTTCTCCGGATGCCGCACCGGATTCGCGCGGTGCGCCCTCCGCGTGCCGGGCCGAGGAATCGCGACCGCCGGGGAGCAGGAGCAGGGCCGGTCGCGCCGCACCGGCCTCCTCGACGGCCGCGCGAGGGTGGATGGTCGCCTGCGGATGCTCATGCGCGTGCAGGGCGAACAGCAGCGGAACCAGCGCTTCGGCGATCCGATCGCCCACTTCGCAATACGCCTGCGGGGACAGCCCGACCGGATCGGCGATGTTCTCCCGGCCGACCAGCGCCAGATCGTTGCGGGCCTGATTGAGGGCCGCGACCGTGCGCGCCCCGCTCACCTTCGCGATCCGGTACGCCTCCAGCAGGGTGAAAGTATGTGGTGCGGCGGAGGGTTCGATCTCGCGCACCTTCTCCCGGATCTGCTCGGTCATGGCCAGGATCAGATCGGCGCGGCGCACCATCTCCGGCTTCAGTCGGCGCGCCTTGAAACCCTCGATATGGCCGCCCAGTCCGGCGATGGTCTCCGCGGCCAAGGGTTCCACCGGGAATCCGACCAGGGCGCGCACCCCGGCGCTCTCAGCGGTCAGATCGGACAGTCCGTGCTCGGCGGCGACGGCGAGCGTCAGTCGCTCCGCGATCACCGATCGGCAGACATTTCCGGAGCAGACGAACAGGACGTGCATGGCGGTAACCGTATTCGGCACTCACCACCGCTGGGAATGCTCCGGTGACCGAATCACACCGCTCGACCAGGATATTCATCCGCGCGTTCGGTGTCTGTCGCCCAGTGTTGGCGCACGCATTTCCGAGCGCACGCTGATCGCGGGGATGTCCGCGGCGGCGCTGGTCGGACTTGCGTGGCGGCCCTGTTGAATCTGTGCGCGGTGGTGGCAGTGGCGAATTTATGCGCGGGGCAGTGGTGGATCTGTGCGCGGGGCAGTGGTGGATCTGTGCACGGGCAGTGGTGAATCTGGCCGGTGGCTGTGGTGAATCTGTGCGGTGGCTGTGGTGAATCTGTGCGGTGGCTGTGGTGAATTTGTGCGCGGTGGCGCTGGTGAATTGTGCGCGGTGGCGCGGTGCGCGTGAACCGCGTGGCGGGCGATCACCGATAGTAGGTGTCCTCGTCGACCACGGGCGCGACGGTGGGGTCGGCCGCCTGGACGCGCCCGCGGGTGGAGAACATGCGCCCCCGCGCGGGGATGACGGGTGCGAACCGCGCCAGCCCCGTCGCCGGGGTCATATCGTCGTACACCGAATCGATGCCCCCGCGCGCGAAATACGCCTCGTGCCAGAAGCCGGTGCCGCCGGAGTCGCGCAGGAACGTCCGCCACCACTGCCGGTGCGGATCCGAGCGCGTCCACCGCTCCAGGCTCTCCAGATCCCGCCAGTACTGGCGCGCACCCCAGTGCGGCGGGAACAGCGACCAGACGATGTCCTCGTGGTGCAGCAGCCCGTCCGGCCGGTCCCGGTGTGAGCTGTACAGCTTGGGGCCGACCCCGAGCAGGCGCAGCATGCCCCGGGGCGTGCGCACCCGCATCCCGAGGTAGATCACCACCAGATCCGGATACTCCGACAGATCGACCGTCACCCTGTTGACACGCACGCGCGACCTCCGTGATGAGCCTGCTGCCCAGGGAATACGATACGCGCGCCGCGGCGGTTCACGCCGCGGTCGTGTCCGCGAGCGGCCGCTCCGGATCACACCATGGCCGCCGGGATGACCGTGGTGAGGCCGCCGTCGATCCGCAGATCCTGGCCGTTGATGTAGGCGGCCTCGTCGGAACCGAGGAAGGCGACGGCGGCGGCGATCTCGTCGGGGTCGCCGATCCGGCCCGCGGCGACCAGCGACGCGGCCGCCGCCTGCGCCTCGGGGGAGGCTTCGGCACGGAAGGCCGGGGTGTCGACATAGCCGGGGCTGATCGAGTTGACCCGGATCCCTCGGGGAGCCAGCTCCGCCGCGACGGTGCGGGCGAAGCTGTGGACCGCCGCCTTGGTGGCGGTGTAGAGGGCGGCGTCGGGTGCGCCGCGGTGCACGGCGAAGGAGGCGTTGATGACGACGGCGGCCCGATCGGACAGCAGTGGAAGCATCTGCTGCACCGTGAAGAACACCGATGTGAAGTTGGTGTCGACCACGCGCGCGAACTCCGCCTCGGTGACCTCGTCGATGGCCTGGAACGCGCCGATGCCCGCATTGGCGAAGACGAGGTCCACGCGGCCGAAGCGCTCGCGGATGGTGGCGGCCAAGGCGGTGAGATCAGCGAGATCGGCGGCATCGCCGGGGATCCCGAGCACCCGCCCGGCACGTTCGACGGCGTCATCCGGCAACTCGTCGCGCGCTTCGACGGCGTGACCCGCTCGTTGGCTGCCCGGTTCGGCGGCGTGACCCGCTCGTTGGCGGCGCGCTTCGACGGCGTGCCGCGTTCGCTGGTCGCCCGGTTCGGCGGCGTGGCCTGCTCCTCGGCCGTCGAGTTCGGCGACGACCGCGTCCAGGCGGGTCTGGTCGCGGCCGGTGATGATCACCCGCGCGCCCTCGGCGAGCAGGCGGCGCGCGGTGGCCAGCCCCATTCCGCTGGTGCCGCCGGTAATGAGCGCGATCTTGCCGTCGTAGCGAAAACTGTTGTGCGTCATGGCTTCAGCGTGCGCGGCGGTGCGCGGCGGATACAGTGCGGAGTTATCGTAGGCGTGGCACCACCCGGCTGGTGGGCAGCGACGGGTGCCGAACCACCTGCCGGTGCGGGTTTCTTCGCAAGCGATGAACAGCCACGCCTCACGCTCGGCGGGGCAGCCGCATCGATGAGCAGCACACCGGGCGTATGGATCTCGATCCTGGCGGACCCGGCCTGATACCAGCCTCGAATGGCTGACGGACCGTCCCGCCAATCGACATCGCCGGGCCACCGCGTGCGTGATCGGCGCCGCACAGCGGGCATCGCGACCACCGGTATCGGATCTACCGGTCGGCGAGGTGCGGGTGCAGTGCTTCCAGACGCGCGGCGGTAGCGGTGCCCGGTCGCGGGTCGTAGAGGATGAGCGACCAGTCCGGGCGGTCGGTGACGGTGAGCGTGGTGGCGTCGAAGAACAGGTCACCGGCCTCGGGATGCCGCATGGCGTTCACGGCCTGCACCGGCATCCCGACCTCATGGCGGTCCCAGAGTGCGACGAATTCGGGGCTGGCCGTGCGTAATTCGGTGATCACCCGGTCGAAGGCGGGGTCGCCCGGGAAGTGCGCGGCGTCGGCGCGGTAGGCGGCCACCACGGCGGGCGCGGCATCGGCCCACACCTCGGGCACGGCCCGATAGCGCGGGTTGGTGAAGAAGGTCCGCAGGCAATTGTGCGCTCGGTCATCGAAACCGAACACCGTCCGTGCGGACTCGTTGTACGCCAGCACATTCCAGGCCCGGTCCCGCAGTACCGCGGGCCGCCATCCCCAGGCATCGAGCAGCTGGCGCACCGCCGGGGTCAACGCACCCTCGGTGCGCCCGGCCATCGGTGGCGGATTCAACCCCGCCAGCAGATACAGATGCGCCCGCTCCACCTCGTTCAGCAGCAGCGCCCCGGCGATCGCGTCCAGCACCTCACCCGACACCGTGATATCCCGCCCCTGCTCGAGCCACGTATACCAGGACACCCCCACCCCGGCCCGCACCGCGACCTCCTCCCGCCGCAATCCCGGCGTCCGCCGCCGCCCCACCACCGGCATGCCGATATCGCGCGGCGTCAATCGTTCCCGCCGACTCCGCAAGAACTCCCGCAGCTGCTCCCGCCGCCGCTCGGATGCACTGATCACAACTCACGCCAACAACGAGCACCCACCACGCCATCCCGGCGTCACTCGCGGTCAACCGCCCGCCCCGCAATTCCTGCCCTACGATGCCCAGGACTGCGCGGCCGCCGTCGATACTGCTGGCTCGGGCTCGGCTGGCTCAGTCTCAGCGCCGCGACGCCTGCTCGCCCCCACCGCTGTCCACGCTCGTCACCGACACGGCGACGGCCGCACTCGGCGCGACTCCGGACGTGTACTTTCCGTCTCGAACTCCGGTGGTTGTGCAGCGTGCGGTATCGACTCGTGCTGCGCCGCGCGCCGAGCCTTCTCCTAGAGCACGTGTTGTGTCGTCTCGGTATGCGGTGTCCGCGCGGTGTGCGGTGTCCGCGCGGTGTGCGGTGTCGGCGCGTGGTCCGCCGCGTGCCGAGCTTCCCCGGCCAGGAGTTCCTGCCGCGTTGTCTCGGCCTCCCGACCCGGTGCGGCCGCCTCGGTCTCCGGGCGTGCTGCCGGTCCGGCGTCCGGCGTGCGCGGGTGTGCCTCGGCTGTCGCCGTCTCCGGTATCGCCGAGGGTTCGGCCGCGACGGCTGTCGGCGGGGGTGCGTTGGGCGCGGACCGAGGTGTCCCGGGTTCGGCGGCCGAGTCATGGTCGGTCCGCGGTGGCTCGAGGCTGTCGGCGGTCTCCGCCGTGGCGGCGTCCTCGGCCCGGCTGCGGGAGATCACCCCTTCCAGTTCCTCCACCAGGGTGATCAATTCGGCGCGCAGCCCAGCGACCTCGGCAGCGAGTTCGTCACGGGCGGCCTCCCGCTCGACGAGGTTGGCGCGCAGGGTGTCGATGGTGTCGTTCATGGCGGCCAGCTGGCGGTCGGCTCCGCGTAGCCGCCATTCCACGATGGCGTGGCGGCCCACCGCGCCGCTCGCGTTCTCCACCCACTCCACCACGTAGTCGAGCCACGCGGGCTGCTTGGGCATCTTCTCGTGCTCGTCCCAGCCCTTGCGCAGGGCTGACTTGGGGGAGAGCACCCGCTCACCGGCTGGCGTGTTCAGCTGTACGTGGCTGATCTTCCCGGCGCTGGTGACCACGACGGTGAGGCGGTAGCGCCCCACCAGATGCATGCGCAGCTCCGCCGCCCCGCGCCCATCGGCGTCCATGGCCCCGAGCCACGGCCCGTCGGCCGCGTCGATGATCGACTCGAGCACCCCGAGTTGTCCGACGCCGCGCCGCAGCCGCGTCGCCCGCTTGCGTAGGTCCTCGACCGTGTCGGTCATCTGATCCCAGTGCATATCGCCTTTCGGTGTCCAACGACTGTCCCGCTGCGGTCGCACCTCGAACGGCCGCCCGCGTGTGCCCGTGCCCTTTCCTGCCGAATATATCGGCGCGTGCCGCCGCCCCCACGCAGGCGGCCGGGTGTCGGCGGCAGGCACCGCTGCGTCCACCTCCGCGTCTCCGTGGCGCGCGCGGCGCGTACGCGGTCCAGCGGCTGGCCGGTGCGGCCGGGATGACCTGGTCGGGTTCCACGATGTCGCCACAGCGGTGGCGCGGCGGCGCGTGGCCGAATACGGTTGTGGCAGGGGCGAATCCGCCCACCACGGTTTCGTACCGGGGGAATCGGTAATGTCGAGCTGGTGAGTAGCTGGGTGCGTAGCAAATTCCGGAAGGTCGGCCGATTCGATCGAACGATCGAGGGTGCCGTGGCGCAGTTGCCCGCGTCGAGAATGGACAGCGGTTTGCTGCGGCTGACCAACAGCGCCAACTACAGCATGCTGTGGTTCGGCATCGCGGCCCTGCTGGCCACCCGCAAGGGGTCACCCCGTCGCGCGGCCATGCGCGGCGTGGCCTCGGTGGCCGGGGCCAGCTTCACCGTCAACGTCGGCCTGAAGACACTCATCGCCCGCCGCCGACCGGCCGCCGAGGTGCTGCCGGTGCACCGGCGGCTGGTGCCCGCTCCGACATCCTCGTCCTTCCCGTCCGGCCACGCCGCCTGTGCGGCGGCCTTCGCCACCGCCGTCGCGCTGGAGAGCCCCCGCACCGCGCTGGCGGTCGCGCCGCTGGCCGCCACCGTCGCCTATTCGCGGGTGCACACGGGCGTGCACTGGGGCTCCGATGTGCTGGTCGGCGCGGCGGTCGGCTCCGGCATCGCCCTGGCCACCCGGCGCTGGTGGCCGGTGCGGGAATCCGACGAGGCGCTGGCCCGCCCGGTGCGGGAGGCTCCCGTGCTGGTGGAGGGCAAGGGCCTCGTCGTCATGGTGAACCCGGTCTCCGGCGACCCCAACTACGATCCGACCGACGACATCCGCGCCGCGCTGCCCGCCGCCACCGTCCTGCGCACCCAGCGCGACCTGGATGCCGCCGAGCAGCTCACCCGCGCCATCGCCGACGCCGCGGAGCCGGTGCTGGCGGTGGGCGTCGCCGGTGGCGACGGCACGGTCGCCTCGGTGGCCGCCGTCGCGCTTCGCCACGAACTGCCGCTGGTGGTGATCCCCACCGGCACCCTCAATCACTTCGCCCGGGACCTCGGCGTGTACGACCTGCGCGAGGTCATCGACGCGACCGGGGTGGGTGAGGCGGTCGCCGTCGATATCGCCAGCGTCGAGTACGAAGCCGAGGGCGGGACGCACACCCGCCATCTCATCAACACCTCCAGCATCGGCACCTATCCCGAACTGGTGCGGCTGCGCGAGCGGTGGCAGCACCGCTGGGGCAAATGGCCCGCCTTCGCGGCGGCCCTGGTGGTGACGCTGCGCCGCGCCCAACCCATCGAGATCTGCCTGGACGGCCGCTGGCAGCGGGTGTGGTTCCTGTTCGTCGGCAACGGCCCGTATCACCCGCACGGCGCGGTGCCCGCCTTCCGCGACCGCCTCGACTCCGGCCTGCTCGACGTGCGCTGGCTGCGCGCCGACCTGCGCTGGTCGCGGGCACGGGCGGTGGTGGCGCTGCTGCTGGGAGCCATCGGCCACAGTCGGGTCTACGGCGAACGTCAGCTGCCGGAACTGCTGGTGCAGCTGCCCGCCCCGGAGGCCCTCGCCACCGACGGGGAGGTCATCGGCGACACCACCCACCTGCGCTACGCCATCGCGGGCGAGCTCGCCGTGTACCGTCGCGACGAGTCGAATCCGTTGTGGGCCAACCGCTATCGCCCGCATCACCGCCGTGCTCCCTGGCTGCTCGACGCCTTCCGCCCGCGCCGTCCGAGCTGAGCGTCGTCAGAGGTTCAGGCCGCCGGGGGGCGAGTTCAGCCGAACCAGATGCCGCGCGGCACCACCCGCACGAAGCTGGTCGCGCCGTCGGGGATCTTCCCCTCGGGGTCGCTGCATCCGATGGTCAGTTCACCGGGTGTCGCGCCGACCGTCCACAGCGGTACCCAGGTCGCGCCCTGTGCGCCCTGCTCGGGTTCGGCGTCGGCGGGCGGGGGCAGCAGTTCGAGCTCCTCGCCGGACGCGCTGGTCGCGGTGCACCGCAGCGCGGACCTGTCCCACTCCTGGAGCCCCTTGATATCGAGGACGGCGTCGGCGGGCATGATCACGACCTTGGTCTGACCCAGCGGAATGCGTTCCGCACCGGTCGCTTCACCGGGATCGTCGTTGCCGGTGGCGGTCGGCACTGTCGTGGTGGTTGTGGAGGTCGTGCCGGTCGGCGAGGAGTTCGTCTTCGCGTCGTCGCTGGCGCAACCGGCTGCCGCGACGACGGGCAACAGGCTGGCGATCATGAGGAACTTCGAGGTCCGGCGCATCCATACCTCCTGCTCGGGTTGGGAGATTCGTACGCATGGTGCCATCTCGCTCGGAATAGTTTCCGGTACCGAGAGTAGTGAATCGCTAATTCTCGGCGAATGTGGCCGTGGGTGGGCGACGCGAGCGGAGTCGACCGGTCACGCGGTGTGGCGTCCGACGAGATCGCCGTCCTTCCAGACCTCGCGCACCAGCGCCACCCCGGGCCGGTAGGCGAGGTGCAGATAGGACGGGGCATCCAGGGCGAGCGCATCGGCGCGGGCGCCGATGCTCAATCGTCCGATATCGGTGCGGCGCAGCGCCATCGCGCCACCCAGGGTGGCCGCCCACACCGCCTCCTCGGGGCTCATCTTCATCTCCCGCACCGCCAGCGCGATACAGAACGGCAGGCTGGTGGTGTAGCTGGTGCCGGGATTGCAGTCCGCGCCCAGCGCCACCGTCACACCGGCGTCGAGCAGGGCGCGGGCGTCGGGATAGGCGTTGCGGGTGCAGAAGTCGGCTCCCGGCAACAATGTCGCCACTGTCGAACTGCTCGCGAGCGCGTCGATATCCGCATCGGTCACATAGGTGACGTGGTCCACCGACGCGGCCCCCATCTCGACGGCCAGGCGCACTCCCGGTCCGGTGCCGAGCTGATTGCCGTGCACCCGCGGTACCAGCCCGTGTGCCACGCCGGCCCGGAGCACCGCGCGCGACTGCTCCTCGTCGAACGCGCCGCGCTCACAGAACACGTCGATCCAGGTGGCGTGCGGTGCAACGGTTTCGATCATCTCATCGCACACCATGGTGACGTAGTCGTCAGCCCGGCCCGCGTATTCCGGCGGGGGAACGTGGGCGGCGAGCAGGGTCACCTCCTCGGTGAACCGTCCCGCCACCAGTGCGCCGCGCAGTTCGTCACGGGTGGTCTGGCCGTAACCGGTCTTGCATTCGACGGTGGTGCTGCCCGAACGCAGTGCCTCGGCCATCAGTCGCCGCACCGTGTTCTCCAGCTGGGTGTCGTCGGCGGCGCGGGTGGCCTCGATGGTGGTGCGGATACCGCCCGCCGTGTACGGCGTCCCGGTCATGCGCGCCGCGAACTCCTCGGCCCGGTCCCCGGCGAACACCAGGTGCGAGTGGCTCTCCACGAAGCCGGGCAGCAGTGCTCGCCCGCCGAGATCCACCCCGAGGTCGGCGGCGGGCGCGGCGGCGCTGTCGCCCACCCAGCTCACCCGACCGTCGGCGAAGGCGATGGCCGCATCGCGGCGCACCCCGAGTGGTCCCGCGCCGAGTTCCGGATCATTGGTGACGAGCGTCCCGATGTTCGAGACGACGAACGATGTCACGGTGAATTCCTTTCCGCCTCGAGCGAGATGCCCGCGCCGCGCTGCCCACGCCTCCGGTGTGGTCGAGCGTCCCATGCCGATCTCACCGCCGTGGGCGATCGGCACCCGCGACGCGCCGGAAGCGGTGCCGTCCAGTTGTATACTCCTGTATATACAGCCGTCAAGGGCTGTGGTGTGGCCGGTAGGCTGCGGGGCCGGAGCAATGGATGGGCGAGGAGCGGTTGGGCGGTATGGCGGCGGTCGACGGCGAACTCGCCGCGCTGTTCGAACGGTCGGGCGGCGAGGCGGTGCCCGCCTATGAGCGCGTCAAGAACCTGGTGTCCGCGCAGATCCGCTCGGGCCGCTGGGTGGAGGGTGATCAGGTGCCGTCGGAACATCAGCTCGTCGCCGCCACCGGCCTGTCCCGCATGACCGTCAACCGTGCCCTGCGCGAACTCGCCGCCGAGGGCCTGATCGTGCGCACGGCGGGAGTGGGCACCTTCGTCGGCGGCGCCAAGGCGTCGTCACCCCTGTTCGAGGTCCGCAATATCGCCGACGACATCGCCCGACGCGGCCACCGCCACCGCACCGAGGTGATCCTGGTCCGCGCCGAGACCATCGACGCCGACCACACCCACCTGCGAGATTCCCTCGGTGCCACAGCGTTTCACTCCATCCTCGTCCACTATGAGGGCAGCGCACCGATCCAACTGGAGGACCGCTACGTCAACCCCGCCGCCGCCCCCGACTACCTGGCCCAGGACTTCACCGCCACCACCCCCAACGACTACCTCAGCCGCGTGGCCCCACTGATCCGCGGTGAGCACATAGTCGAAGCCGTCCTGGCAACACCGGACGAATGCCGCCACCTCGATATCACCCCCACCGAACCCTGCCTGCTCATCCGCCGCCGCACCTGGTCCGCCACCGGCCTCGTAAGCGTCGCCCGCCTCCTCCACCCAGGCTCCCGCAACCGCCTCGAAGGAGTATTCGGGCGCTGAATCACCCTGCCCGGCGGTCGGATTCGCTTACCAGGTGTTTGACCATGATGGTCATGGGCGGTGTCGGCCCCGGCGTCGTGCGGCCGACCGCCCGCCAACCCCACCGCAGATAGGTGTCATGCGCCGGTGCCGCGGGATTCGCACAGAGCGAGGCGTAGGTCTCGGTGCGCGCCGTGAGCAGGGTGTCCATCAGCGCGCGGCCGAGACCGGTTCCCCGGTAGTCGGCGAGCACCGCCCATTCCATGACAGCGAACGTCGGCACGTCGGATAGCTCTACGGGCGGTGGTTCGACCGCATCCGACCACCATCGCCCCGCCGCCATGCGGTATCCGTATGCCATTCCCACCAATTCGCCGCTGTCGACACCGACGACGAGTTCGAAACCTGGCTCATCGAGTTCATCGGTCAGCCACCGTCGAAACCGTTGCGCCGCGTCGGGGCGCTCTCGATACGGTGGTTCGGCGAAGACCGTTGCGTACAGGCGCACCATGGCGTCGAGGTGGGCGACGGCATCCTCTCTGCCGCCTTTGAAGACTTCTGCGGCCAGTCCTCTTGTCTCGCTGTGTCTATGCATACGTTCAGTGTGAGATACATGGGGAGGCTGTGGTATTGCGTGCGCGATGGACGTCGTCTGCGGAGAAGGGTGGTGGAGATCAAGAGATTTCAGGTGTGGTGGCGTCGTGTGCCTTTCCTGGCTTTCGCTGACGCCGGGTGGGGTGCCGTGAGCTCGGTTCCGGCCGACGGACTGGCTGTGGTCCCGTTTCGAGATGTGTGGAGTAGTGCCGGGTGCGGCGGGTGGGTGTCGTGCGGTGGGATGGTTTCATCGCGAGGCGCGCGGTTGGATACCCGGATGTGTCTCGAGCCCTGTGGGGGTGTCCCGGACGCGATGCGGGTGGTGGATTGCCGCGGACGTGGTGGGATGGTTCCGGTGCGATGAGGCGCCTCGGAGACTGTGCCGATGCCGGGTAGCGGGACCTCGCTCGGGTCACGGCGAATGCCCCCGTGCGGCACGGGCTTTCGCCGTGCCGGGGGTCGATACCGTGGTGTGATTGTCGAACCGGGTCGTGCGGGGGCGGTGCTATTCGCGGGCGCGGTGGGGTTCGCGAGGGCGACGGGCTTCGCGGGTGTGGCCGGATGCGCGGTGCTGGGACTCGCGGCCGTGGCGGGATCCGCTGTGGTTCGGTTCGTGGTGGTGAGGCTCGCGCGCGGGGCGGGATTCTTGGTTGTGGCGGGATGCGCTCGTGCGGTCGGCCAGTAGTCGGGCGCGGCGGCGTTGCACACTCTCGGCCAGTACTTGTTCGGGGTGATGGAACCGATTCACCCGCGCCCGCCGTCGCGGATCCACCGAGACCGGTGGACAGAACGCCGTCCGCCCGGCATCCGCACTCCCCGCCGGGAGGCGGTGGGTGGCCCACCCGCTCGGATCCTCGGGGTCGGCGGTGATCTGCGCGTGATGGGCATCGCAGACCAGGGTGAGGTTGTCGATATCGGTGGGACCGTGCGCGGCCCACGGGATCAGGTGGTGCATCGCGCACACGGTCGCGGGTGCGGAGCAGTCGGGGTGGGTGCAGCCGCGGTCGCGGGCGATGGCGGCCAACCGCTGCCACGACGACGCGATCCGCGCACCCTCCCCCAAATACAGGGGCTTGCCCGCGGTGTCGTCGAAGAGCAGCAGCAGCGGGATCGAGCCCTGCGCCATCCGCCACGCTTCCCGCACCGGGATTGTCGTCCCCGACGCCGCCCGTGCCACCCCCGCACCCCGCAGCAGGTCGGTGACCGACATCGTCAGCACGATCGACACCGGCAGGCCACGATGCGAACCCAGGTTGTCCGGGCCGGAGGCACTGAGGAACGCTTTCAACGCGTCGTGGCGCCGCTGCGCCGGAGTGCGCACATCACGCCCGACGGCGGCCGCGAACCGCACCGGGTCGAACCCGTCGGTGTCGTGCGTCCCCATCTGGGGGCTGTCGGGGTCGTCGGGCATGCACATGCCCGGCCGTGCCCATTTCGCGAATATCGTGTCGACCATGGCGCGCAGTTCGGGATCGAAACACCCGTGGAACGGGCTCATCCCGTCCAGGCGTTGTTCCCCGAAGGTGGCTGCCCGCAGGCGGGCGCGGTCCTTGGCGGTGGTGAGTGTCCCGTCGGGGTCGAGGTAGCCCAGGATGCGGTCACCGACCTTGCCCACCATCTCCGGCGTCCCGGCGCGGGCGGCGTCGGCGAGGTGTTCCTCGGCGACCGCGCGGTGTTCGGTGTCGACCGCGTCGGGGATGCGGTCCATCACCCGCATCACCGCCCGCGCATGATCCCCCGCGGCCTGCGCGGCCGCCGTGGCGGGCAGACGGGGTTCGCACGGCTCGCCGTAGGCGCTGGTCATGATTCCCAGTTGCGCGGCGGTCTTCACGCGGGCGACGGCGTCGGCTTTGGCCAGGCGCAGGGTTTCCACCAGGTACCGGTACAACCCCACCGATCCGGTCGTGGTCCACAACTGTCGGTCGTTGATCTCGACCACGTGCCGATGCCCCACCGCCTCCAACCGGCGGCGACACGCTTCCAGTCCTTGCACGCGGGCAGCGAATGCGGTGTCGGTGAATCCGGTCAGGTCCTCGGCCAACAGCGTGTCGATCGCGGTCACCAACATGGCGAGCGCGGGATCACGCTGCTGGATTTCCCCCTCCGAATTCATACAGCCATTCTACCGCCAAATACGTTGCGGCAGAACCATAAAGGAATGTGAATCGAGAATCTTCAGTTAGCCTGTGTCGGATTCATCCCGTTAATTCGTTGATCGCGCACGGCAGCAACGGGAATCGCCAAGCGGTCCCGTAGCGCGTCAGCCTCACCGCTGCAAGGATATTCACCGTGATCTGGCCCGTACATCAATCCGCCGACTGCCTCGAAGACGGTGAAGTCTCGCTGCGACGGTACAACCCCACTTGTGCCTCTGAGCTGTTCGAGGCGTTGAACGATGAGCGCGTGTGGGAGCACATTCCGCGGAGTATGCCCCGCGATTCCGACGAGGTGAACGCGGATATCCTGGCGCGAATGGCCGAGGGGCGATGGATCACGTACGCCATTCGAGCCGCCGGGGTCGTGGTCGGCAGGAGTTCGTTGATCTGGGACCCTTCCGCGCCCGATGGCGTCGAGATCGGGGGAACTCAGCTCAGCCCCGTGGTGTGGGGGACCGGAGTCAATATGCGAGCAAAGCGGATGCTGATCACGGCGGTATTCGACCAGGGGGCAGAGTGGGTAACGTTTCGAACCGACGAAAGAAACGCTCGATCGGCGGCCGCGATCGGCAAGCTCGGAGCGACGGACCTCGGCGTGCACCCGGACACGTTCGTCCGTCGGGATGGCAGCGTGCGGCGTAGCCGATTCTTCCGCCTCGAGCGGCCCGGTTCGCGCCGTCGGTCGACTGCCGAAGGCAGTCGGTGATGCGCCGTGTCGGTTTCGCCCGCGAGGTCGTTCGCGCGTCGTGGGGCGTGAGGTCACGCGCGTCAGGCCACCGGCGTCGCAGCAGTCGGCGACCGGCCGCTGCTCCCTCGGTCCGTTCGGGCGGGCGGGTCTAATCGGCGCGGGCGTAGCGGACGGCGGAAATCACCGCTTCCATGTCGATCTGGAGTTCGGGGTTCTGTTGTTGGACCTCGCGCAGTTCGAGGACCACGTCGTCGATCGAGGTGCGGCGGGCGAGGGTGAGGAGTTCTCGGTGGATGTAGTCGGGGAGGGGGATTCCGGTGGCGTTCGCTCGGCGGGTGAGTACCCGCACGGTTTCCGGGGGGAGGTCGTATTCGTGGCTCAATGCTGTTGTGGTGGCATCGAATTCGGCGGAATCGCTGGGGGGATTGTCCGATTCGAGGAAATCGACGATGGCGTCTACCGGCACGCGGGTTCCGGCGAGGCGGGTCAGCTCCGCGCGGAGGTAGTCGGGGAGGGGCTGGCCGGCCGCTCGAGCTCGTCGGCGCAGGACATTCGCGGCCGGGGCGGGCAGATCGTCGATTGCGAGCGTTGCCATGGGGGATACCGTAGGTGGGATGGGCTGAAGCGACAAAGTTCGGACGTTCGTTGCGGTTTGGGCAAAGCTGGGTGTGCAACCCGGGTTACATGAACAGAGAGCTTCGTTCCGCGATTCGCTCGCCGCTGGGTGCGCTTACCGGGCCTCCTGAACGCATCGTCGAGCTGATTGTTCAGAACGGAACGCGTAGTTTCGCACACCCTCATCGGTCCACCCGGAACTCGAGCAGACAGCGCTGCTCGGTGAGATCGCGGACCGCCTCGAGTACCAGGTCATGTGCCGCTGCGAGAGAACGGAATTCGTCGATGCGTCGTTCACGGCTGCCGAATATCGCGAGCATGGCGAGATTGAATTCGGTGCTGGCCCGGCGGTCCCCGACCGGTTCGATGATGAGTACGCGGCTGTCCGGGCCGGCGGCTTCGACGCATCGGGCCAGGATGTGGTGGGCGTGTTCGTCATCCCAGTCGTGCAGGATGTCCACCAGGAGGTAGGCGTCACCGCCGGTGGGCAGCGGTTCGAAGAAGCTGGCGGCAGTCACCTGGGCGCGGTGCGCGAGGCCGCGTTCGGCGAAGGTGCGGCGCGCCTGCGCGGCGGTCGGTTCGAGATCGATCAGGTGGCCGTTGATGTAGGGGTGCGCGGTGAGGATGGCCGCCAGCAGCGTGCCGGCGCCGCCGCCGACATCGATGATGGTGGTAAAGCGCGACCACTCGAAACCTGTGACCATGCGCGGGATTTGCGCGTGCAGGCGATGGATCATCTGGCGGTCGAAGGACGCACGCAGCGGTGGATGGTCGGCCAGATCGGTCCAGAAGTCCCGGCCGTAACGGCGGGGATAGGCGGCCCGGCCGGTCGTGATGCTGTGGGCGAGTTCGACGAAGGCCAATTCGGCGCGTCCGCCGGCGGAGTCGAGGTGGAGGAGATCGATGAGGCCGTTGTCGGCGGTCGTGCAGAGGTGCGCCCCGTAGGCGGTGGTGCGGTAACCGGTGGTTGTGCGCTCGACGATACCGAGGGTTGCGAGGTGAGCGATCAGGAGCTCGAGCGCGATCGGGGATACGGAGAGGTCGACCGCGAGTTCGGCGACGGACGCACCCTCGCCCGAGAGCCGATCGGGCAGTCCCAAGGTCACCGCGACCCGCAGCGCCATCGGGGTGCCCAGACCGGCCAGCCGGCGCAGAGAATCCGTACTGTCGTTGTGTCCCACGAGGATCCACTGTGCCCTGGCATACGGCGGACGCCGAGAGCGGGTCTCATGCTCGGCGGCGGGAATCAGTGACCGTGGGGATGATGTAGTCGATCGTCGGCCATGCGGGGGAGATCCGGCGCGTGCCGCGCTGCCCGACATCGGGCCGCTATGGGGGCCGATTTCCGCCGGATATGTCGGGCCGCGCTTTCTAGCGTCGGGGGCATGGAAATCGACCTTGTTTCGAATACGCGCGTCGCGGTGCTGCGCACACCTGTCGTGTTGTTCATGGCCGTCGCGGCGGCACTCGGCACCGCGACCATGTATCCGCTGCAACCGGCCATCGCGGACGTGGCCGGGTCCTTGCGGACCTCGGTGGCACTTGTCGGTACGGCATTGGCCTGCGGGCCGATCGGCTACCTGGTGGGCTTGGCGTTGCTGGTGCCGCTGGTGGATCAGTTCGCGCCGCGCACGGTGGTGTCGGCGCAATTCGGTGCGCTGGCGGTCGCGTTGGCGGGAAATGCGGTGGTGGGGTCGGCGTGGCTGCTCGGTCCGGTGATCGGGGTGATCGGGGCCGGTTCGGCGGTGGGGGCGCAATTGAGTTCGGTGGCAGGGCGTTTCGCGGCGGCGCAGCGGCGGGCCACCGTACTCGGGATCGTGACGGCCGGTATTTCGGCGCCGGGCTGTTCGCCGCCCAGGTGGCCAATCAGAGCACGGTGCTGGATATCGAACCGGATGCGCCCGCGCGGTTCAACAGTGCCTATATGGTCGTCTACTTCATCGGCGGCAGCCTCGGGACGGCCTTCGGGGCCGCCGCCGTCGGCTGGTTCGGCTGGGCCGCGACCGTTGCGCTCGCCGCCGCGGCGACCGTGCTGGCCGCCGCCGCGACCGCGAGGTACGGCGATATGACGCTGACGCAGCGTCCGGGAGGGAGCGCCGTCAGCGTGGGGTGGGGCGGTAGACGAGTTCTTGCGTGCGGCCGTCGAGCGTCCGGCTCTCGAGCAGTTCGAGGTCGAAGTCGCTCGCCCCCGCGAGGACGGGGCTGGTCCCGGTCCGTCCGGAGATGACGGGGAAGATGGTCAGCTGGAGGCGGTCGACGAGACCGGCCGCCATCAGTGCCCGGTTCAGCGACAGGCTGGCCTGTGAGCGCAGCGGCACATCCGATTCCTGCTTGAGCCGGGTGACGATCTCCACGGCATCGCCGCTGACGATCGTCGCGTCCGGCCAGCCGAGTGTGTCGGTCAAGGTGGAGGAGACCACGATGGCGGGCATCCGCATGGTCCGGACATTCCACTCGTCGAGCGTGTTGGGGTCGACGCCCGCGGACATGATCTCGGCGGTCTCCCGGAAAGTGTTGGCCCCGAAGACCATCCGCTGCTCGGTGGCGAACAGGGCGGCACGGTGCTTCAGCAGTTCGGGGCCCTGCTTGCCCCAATAGCCGCCCCAGTGACCGTCCTCGGAATAGGAGCCGTAGCCGTCCAAGGTGGCGAAGACGTCCCAGGTGTAGGTGGCGGTCATGCTGCTCTCCTCGTGGGTTGGTTTCGTCGGGGTGCGTTGGTGCAGACGGGGGAGTACGGCGAAATTCATCGCTGTCGACCGTGGCGATCCGGTGTACGACAATCCGGAGATGACCTTCGACGACGCCGAACTCGCCTATCTCCGGTCCCAGCCGCTCGCCCGGCTCGCCACGCTCGCGGCCGACGGCCAACCGGATGTGGTGCCGGTGGCGTTCGAGTACGACGGCACCTATTTCTGGGTCGGCGGCGGCGCGACCTTCCCTGCGACGCGCAAGGCGCGGAACGTGGCCGCGGGCAACGCCGAGATCGCCCTCGTCGTGGACGATCTCGTCTCGCTGGATCCCTTCGTCGCGCGCGGGATACGCGTGTACGGTCGCGCCGAGCCGCCGGTGGAACGGGTTGGTCACGTGGGCCCGGGGCATTATCTGAGGATCACACCCAGCCAATCGTGGAGCTGGAACCTGGCGGGTGAGCAGGTGGGTGAGCAGTGGTACGAGACGCACCACACCTGGCACTGACGGACGATGGCACCCATCTCTCGGGAAGCGCTCTCAGGCGCGCTATTGCAGGAAAGCCGTCACGAAACCGTGACGATCAACTCGGCTTCGTTGTTCGTCAGGGGATCGGTCGATCAGTCGAACACATTCGCCAGCTGTCAGCGCTGTGTTCGAGCATGAAACCCACGTCCTGGAGGCCAGCCATTGTCGAAATCCGCAGTTCGGTGTCGGCGACGGCGGTCTGGGCGGTGACATCGATACTGGTAAAGCGCTCGACCTGAATGTGACGTCCTTGCCCGGGTCCCTCCCACTATGCTCCGGATTCAGAATACGGGCAGGTCTGCACGCGCGTTGCTGATCTTCGTACGCGCTGGTGATATTCAGGTTCGATCTCGGAGCAATGGAATGGTCACCGGTAGCGTGAGTCGCCCTCGGCGCCCGAACGCCATCGCACGTAATTGCTCAGCGAACCAGAGACACTCTCGCGTTCGTCAGTTTCGTGGTCCCATACATAGATCCCGTCGGCCCAACCTTCAGATCCTCGAAGATAGGCAAACTGGTCACCGCCTCCGTTGCTGCCGATGAACATAAGATGATCGAAGCGCTTGTAGAGTTCGGCGAAGTCAGCATTGCTGCGGAACTCGAGATTATCGGTGATGATCTGCTGGATCGGCCACACCAGATCGTCTCCGGTTTCCACACCGTTCGCTTGCCGAAGCAGGTCGCGCAGCTCGTCGGGCACCGGATAGCCGAGTCGCTCCTCGATCTGGTCGATCTCAGCATCGGAAGCCGGCGCGCCGAACTCCGCCCAGGGATACAGCTGGCCGATCAGCTCTTTCCACATGCACGGATTTTCTCACGGCGATCCGGAGAGCGCGCCGTGCGGCCTGAACGGATGGTTGTCGCGGCGTGGGTGTAGGGCGGATCGAGCCGCTCGCGCTCGCAGTGGCCATCCGCCAAAATTGGTCGGATCGGCATGTGGGAGTTCGAAGACTACCGTGAACACGGCTGATACGACGTCGCGCGCTCATCGGCAGTTCAGTGCGTTAGCTGCCTGGCTACTGCGGTGTGCTCGCGCTGGGGCAATCCATATGCGGCATGGGCGGGAGACTGGCAACGTGATTCAGAGCGGGTGGCGGGCAACGCACTCCGGGCAGCGTTCCCACCAGTCGGGTACGGGATGTATCCACGGGAATCCGTGGGGTAGCACACGCACGTCTGCGCCGCATTCGGGTTGACTGCTTCCTGCGGCCACCGCGTGGGCGATGGGTGGTCCGTTTCTGACGAACGTGATATTCGAGTAGTCCCTGGCGCTGATGGGCTGTGTAGGGTCGACCGCCGTCGCCTGGATGTTTCCATCGAACCAGGTTTCGAATTCCATGACCGGATCGTAGCGACAGACCCTTCCGAGGGTTCGGCCTTCGGGAGTAGCTGACATTCCTGGACGCACGAACGTCCCGGCATGATCACGGGCGTTGATCTTCAGCTGCACCGGGCCGGCGGTTCGGACCGACCCGTACGCGGCATGTGCAGACGTTCTTGCTCCAGATCGAGCGTGTCCGCCGCGCACGTCGGTGACGCGGATCGTGCTGTCACCTGGGGCGGAATGGTGGGGGAGCGGTACAGTTCTCGGCAACGCGGCGTGCCGTGGTGCAGGTTGTGGGATCGCAATCGCGGTGCAGGGCTTGGGCTTCGCGGGCGTCGAGGGGGTTCATGGGGCCGGTGTAGTCGCAGGCTGCCAGTTGCAGGGTGCGCGGGGGAATGTATTCGGTCATGGTTATCGGGCCTCGGGGTGGGCGGGGCTGGCGAGTTGGACTCGCACGCCGGGCAGGTAGGAGTTGGGGCGGGTGAAGGTCACCCGGTGGGGGTCGGCAGCGGGGCGCATGGAATCGCGGAGGTAGGTTTTGCCGCACCAGAGTTCGATATGAGTGGGGGTGATGCGGCGGATCTTGGTGTGGGTCAGGACGATTCCGCTCGTCGCGGACAGTTCGACGACGGGGTGGTCCACCCGCACCCATGTGGGGAGAACATCCGCTGCGTGGTGATCGGGTTGCGCATTGACGATGCTCATCGGTATCTCCGGTCGGTCTGGTGTTCCGGAAGTCGAATGAGACCAGTAGACACCGGATCTCGGTGCGCTGAAACGTTCACACAGAAATCGATACGGAATACACTGAACGTTCAGCGTGATCCATTTCAGCGAGACACGTACCCGGGTAGCGAGGCTAACGATATGGCTGGCTCCACCCTTCCCCGACGAGCGCTGGGCCGACTCCTCCGCGAGCTTCGACTCAGGGCCAAGAAGTCGCAATTGGCAGCGGGATTGGCGATCGATATGTCGCCGCCGAGTATCAACCGGCTCGAGGCGGGACGGCCGGTCAAGATCAGCACGCCGCAGTTTCACGCGCTGCTGGACCTGTACGGGGCGGACCCGGCCGAGCGGGAACGGGTGCTCGGGTTGCTCGCGGAGGCGAAGGCCGCGAAGGGTGATCCCAAAGGCGGGTGGTGGCGGGCGTACTCGGATCTGGTGTCCAGCCATTTCGATCACTACATGCATCTCGAACAGGAATGCGACCGGCTGACCACGTTTCAGATCGTGTTGGTGCCGGGCATGCTGCAAACCTCGGCCTACCGCCGGTCGATGCTGCTGACCGAAGATCCGGACAGGTCCGCGGTGGATGTGGAACGACGAATCGAGTTGGCGGCACGGCGGCAGGCCAAGATTACGGAAGACAGCGGATTCACGATGAATGTGCTGCTCTCGGAATCGGTGCTGCGGCACCAGGTCGGCGGTAGTGCAGTCATGGGTGCGCAGCTCGCGCATCTGGCCGACGTCGGACAGCTCCCGAACGTGTCTATTCGAGTCGTGCCGCACAGTGTGGGCAGCTACCTCGGACTGATCGCGCAATCCTTTATCTTGCTGGAGTTTCCGCCGTTGCAGCAGCGGGGCCTGATCGAGCCGCCCATCGTCTTCGTCGAGTTGCGCGAAGGCTCGCTGTTCCTGGAAGAGGCCGCCGTGATCGAGCGTTATCGGGCGGCGATTGCGGACATCGGCCGCGTAGCATTGGACGAATCTGCCAGCAGGCAACTGGTTCTCGATCTCGCGAAGGAGATGCAAGCGTGAGCGTCGCCCTATCCGGTGCTAGTTGGTTGAAGAGCAGCTACAGCCAGCCGAGCGGCGAATGCGTGGAGGCCGCGCACCTTCCGCACGGACGCGTCGGCGTGCGTGATTCCAAGCACCCGTCCGGTCCCGCGCTGGTGTTCGGCGGGACCGCGTGGGACGCCTTCACCGCCGCGCTGCGGGCCGGAAGGTTCGACCTGCCCGGGCGGTAGGGATCAGGCCGGGGTGGCGGCGGTTTCGCGGCGTTCGGCGGGGACCGGTTCGCGGGTGCGCATGGCGGCCCTGAGGGCGGCGGTGGCGGCCACCGACGCGGCCGCGCCGCCGACGTGCAGGGCGACCAGAGCAGCGGGGACATCCGTGAGGTATTGGACGACTCCGACCAGGGCCTGGGCGCAGACGATGGCGATCACCACCGTGAGGCGCAGGCGGATGGCGCGGGTCATGCCCACCGCCGCCAGCGCGAAGCCGAGGCCCACCAGCAGGGCGAGGTAGGTGACCAGAAGTTCCGAATGCAGGTGGACCAGGGGGACGATCTCCACCTCCAGGCGTTCGACCGGGCGTTCCAGGCTCTTGTCACCCGCGTGCGGCCCCGCGCCGGTCACCAGGGTCCCGGCGACCAGGGTGCCGGACATGGCCACGGCGCTGAGCGCTGTCAGCATTCGAATCGGACGTGGGGCCTGGACAGTCGGAACACCCTCGTCGGGTTCACCGATCTTCGCGTACAGCTGCACCGCGAGCCACACCATGACCATGGACGCCAGCAGATGGACCGCCACCGTCCACCAGAGCAGACCGGTCAGCACGGTGACGCCGCCGATCACGGCCTGTACGACCGTGCCCGCGGGCATGAGCCAGGCGTACGCCAGCACCTCACGCCGCCGCCGGGCGCGCGTCACGGCCAGCACCACCGCGCCCGCGAACAGGCACACCACGAAGGTGAGCAGCCGGTTGCCGAACTCGACCGCCTGATGGATCACCGGCACCTCGGCCACGGTGACCGGCACGAAGCTGCCCGGGAAGCACTGCGGCCAGGTGGGGCAGCCGAGACCGGAGGCGGTGACGCGGACGATGGCTCCGGTGACGGAGATGCCGGCCTGGGAGAGGATCACCGCGAAGGCGATGATGCGCTGCACTCGCAGGGAGGGCAGCGGGAACAGGTCGGCTAGTCGCTGGAATGCGCGTGGGAGCACGCACCGATGGTAGCGGGAGCGGATTCCGGCCCGTCAACCGGTCTACTACGAATTGTCGTTAAGCGGTGCGGGGGTCGTAGCGTGCGGTGAGTTCGGCACCGATGCGCGCCAGTTCGGCGCACACCTCCGGTGGCCCGAGCACCTCGACGTCGGCACCCCATCCGGCGAGATGACGCGCGATGTCCAAGGGGGTGGGCGCGCCCACCCGGACACGGCTGCGGCCGTCGTCGAGGTCGGCCTCGGTCTCGCAGTGCCGCCCGAAGTTGTCGCGCAGCACGTACACCAGCCGCGTGTCCACGAGCAGGGTCGCCCAGGTGCGGGAGCGGATGCGTTCCATCTCGCCGACGACCTCGTCCCAGGCGGCGGCGAGAGTGAAATCGTCGGGGCGTTCGAAGATTTCGCCGGTCGGATCGGCCGCCACGATGCGGTCGACGCGAAAGGTGCGCTGCCCCTTCGTGGTTCCCGCGATGAGATACCAGGTGTCGTCCTTGTCGACCAGACCCCACGGATCCACCGCGCGCACGGATCGCCGCCCGGTGGCGCTCGCATACGTGAGCAGCACCGTCTGGCGGCGCACCACGCGGGTTTGCAGCCGATCCACCATCTCCGGACGCCGCCGGATCGGTTCGCCCCAGCGCGCGGAGTCGATGAGGGTAGCGTCGGCGGCGGCCTGCGCCTCCGCCCGGAAGGTCTGGGGGAGCGCCCGAACCAGTTTGCGCAGCGCGGCTTTCGCCTCGCCGGAGACCGCGGCGGCCGGACCGACCAACAGGAACAGCGCCTGTGCCTCGGTGGCCGACAGGCCGCTGAGATCGGTGCGCGCACCACCCAGCAGCGACCAGCCGCCGCCCCGCCCGGCCTGCGGATACACCGGGATGCCCGCGGTCGAGAGAGCCTCCAGATCGCGCCGGGCCGTGGCCACCGACACCTCCAACTCCTCGGCGAGTTCGGCGGCGGTCACCCGGCCCCGCGCTTGCATGAGCAGGAGAGTGGCTACGAGTCGGTCGGCGCGCATGAATTCAGATTCCCAGAAAAAGTGCTCAATCGGTGAGCACTTTACGGGGAAGACTTGGTCTCATCACTCACCGAGAGAAGGAACAACCCCCATGTTGCGTGGACTCACCACCGTCAATCACTTCGCCGCCGACGTGCCGGCCGCCGTGCGCTGGTACACCGAGGTATTCGGCGTGCAGCCCTACTTCGAGAAGGACTTCGGCGGGCAGCTGGCCTACGTCGAATTCCGCATCGGCGACTACCAGCACGAATTCGGCATCCTCGACAGCCGGTACGCCCCGCACCCCATGTCGGAGACGCCGTCGGGCACCATGACGTACTGGGCCGTCGACAATGTGGAGGACGCGTTCGCGCGGCTGCTCGCCCTCGGCGCGACCGAACACGCCAAGCCCACCGAACACGGCCCCGGCTTCGTCACCGCCTCGGTGGTCGACCCGTTCGGCAATGTGCTCGGCGTGATGTTCAACCAGCACTACCTGGATACGGTGAGCGGGATCAAGGGGGAGTGAGCGGCGGCACGCCCCGGTGTCAGCGGGCAGGCCGCGACCGCGCGGGGGTGCCGACTCAGTCGAAGCGGAAGTACCGGGTGGCTAGCCAGCCGCTCACGCCACCCCACACCGCCAGCACCGCGACCCCGTACCAGTCGATACCGCCCGCCAGGGCGCGCGTCAGGGACTCCGACAGCGCGCCCGAAGGCACCGTGCGCGCCAGCAGGTTCACCGCCGACGGCAGATCGTCGGACATGAGCACCAGGCTCGCGATGCCGAGCATGACGAACCAGAGGATATTGGCCAGGGCCAGCACGATCTCGGCCTTGAGGGTGCCGCCGAGCAACAGTCCCAGCGCGCCGAAGGTCGCCGTGCCGAGGCCGATGACGAGCGCGCCCAGGAGCAGGCCGAGCGGCGTGGGCCGCCAGCCCAGCGCGAATCCGATGGCCCCCAGCAGAATCGACTGCAACACCACCACGATGAGCACCGCCGCGCACTTGCCCGCCACGATGCCCCAGCGCGGTAACGGCGTCGCGCCGAGGCGTTTCAGCGCACCGTAGCGCCGGTCGAAGCCGACGGCGATGGCCTGCCCGGTGAACGCGGTGGACATGACCGCCACCATCATGACGGCGGGCACCACCCGGTCCACCCGGGTGTCGCCGAGTCCGTTCAGCGGCAGCAGCGTCAACCCGATCAGCAGCGTGATCGGAATGAACATGGTCAGCAGCAGCTGTTCGCCGTTGCGCAGCAACAGGATCAGCTCGAGCCGGGTCTGCGCCGCCAGCATGGCGCCCCGGGTGGTGGGCCTGGGGGCAGGCGCGAAGGTCCCGGGCGCGAAACGATTGGTGGTGTCGATCATGCCCGTAGGTCCCGTCCGGTCAGTTCGAGGAATACGTCTTCCAGGCGGCGCTGGTCGATGCGGATATCGGTGGGCAGCACGTCGATACGGGCGCACCAGGCGGTCAGCGTGGCCAGCACCTGCGGGGTGATATCGCCCTGGAGCAGATAGGAGCCGGGGGACATCTCGCGCGGCGAGAAGCCTTCGGGCAGGGCGGTTTCCAGCAGGCGCAGATCGAGATTCGGTGGGGCGGTGAAGCACAGGCGGCCCTCGGCCCCGTGCGAGGTGACCTCGCTCGGGGTGCCCTGGGCGACGATGCGGCCGTGGTCGATGATGACCAGCTGATCGGCGAGCTGTTCGGCCTCGTCCATGAGATGGGTGGTGAGCAGCACGCTCACCCCGTCGCGGCGCAGCGCGTCGATGAGCTCCCACACCAGATGTCGCGCCTGCGCGTCCAAGCCGGCGGTGGGCTCGTCGAGGAAGACGATCTCGGGACGCCCGACCAGCGCGCACGCCAGCGAAAGCCGTTGCTGCTGACCGCCGGACAGTCGCCGGTAGGGCGTGCGCCGCGCGTCCTGGAGGCCGAGGGTGCGCAGCAGCCAGTCCGGATCGAGCGGATCGGCGGAATAGGAGGCCACCAGGTCCAGCATCTCCCCGGCCCGCGAACCCGGATACGCGCCGCCGCCCTGGAGCATGACGCCGATGCGTGCCCGCAGCCGGTCGGAGTCTGCGATGGGGTCCAGGCCCAGCACCCGCACCCGTCCGGCGTCGGGGACGACGAAGCCCTCGCACATCTCGGTGGTCGTGGTCTTGCCCGCGCCGTTGGGTCCGAGCAGCGCCAGCACCTGCGCCCGTTCGAGCTCGAAGCTGATGCCGTCGACCGCGGTGGTGTCGCCGTAGCGCTTCACGACGCCGTCGACGCGCACGGCGGGTCCGGAGGGGGCTGCGGTCACGATCTGACACCGTATGCCGTGGCCTCCTGTGACGGAGCCGACACCCCCGGCTGATTGCGCCACGGCAGCGCGTTGCGGGTGAGGAAGATGAACGCCAGCCCCACGATGACGGTGGCGATGGCGGACTGCACGATCTGGAAGACATAGAAGTCCGCGCCGCGCGGCATGACGAGCAGGCTCACCACGACCGAGAGGGCGATGGCGGGCACCCGGAAGGCCGGTCGGTTCGCCCAGGCGGCCAGCGGCACGATGGCCCACAGCAGATACCACGGCTGCACCACCGGGAACAGCAGCACCAGCGCGCCGAGGGAAACGCCGAGCGCGCCGACCGCGTGCAGGCGGCCGGTCCAGGTCGCGAAGAGCATGCGCACGATCACGACGGCTGCCAGCGTGGCCGCGATGGGCCGGGTGATGCTGAGCACCGCGGTGGTGTGATCGCCCAACCCGAGCAGGACCCCGCCGAAACCGGTGGCGATACCGATGGCGGTCGGCAGCGACAGGTAGCTGCGTACGGCGCTGGCGGTGTTCAGCGTGTACAGCCAGCCGAATCCGAGTCCGCTGGCGGTGGTGACGAACAGGATGGTCACACCGGCGACCACACCCAATATCAACCCGACCTTGACGACCATCCGGAAGCCGCCGCCCAGCCTGCGGGCCAGCGCCATGCCGACGAAACCCAGCGCCAGCAGCGAGACGATCTTGATCGTGGACGACAGCGCGATCAGCCCCGCCCCGCCCAGCAGTATCGCCCAGCCCCGCTGATCGAACGGATACGCGTCCTCGATGGCGCGCAGGCAGATCTCCAGACCGGCCAGCATGAGCCCGAGCATGAGCGCGTCATTGTGCACGCCGCCGACCAGATGCAGCAGCACGAGCGGATTGGCCGCACCCAACCAGAGCGCGCTCACCGCCGCCACCCCGCAGCGGCGGGCCAGCCGCGGCAGCGCCCACACGATCAGGGCCAGCGCCCCCAGCACCAGCAATCGGTGCAGCCATACCCCGGCGATGATGTTGTCCCCGGTGACGACCGCGATACCCTTGCCCATCCACAGGAACAGCGGCCCGTACGGCGCCGGCGTCTCCCGCCAGATGTTCGGGACATTGTTGGTGAGCACATTGTTGAGCCCGAGCCCGTCGGCCGGACCCACCTCGTACGGATCCAGGCCCCGTACCGCGATCTCGCTCTGCGCCAGATACGAGTACACGTCATTGCTGAACATGGGCGGCGCGACACTGAGCGGGATGATCCACAGCAGCAGCGTGCGATCCATCTGCGAGCGGCTGAGCCGATGCCGCGGATTGCCGCCCCAGCCGCCGATGGCGAAGCGGCCGAGCAGCAGCCACGCCATCACCACCAGCACCGTGCCGATCATGCACATGGCGAGGGTGGAGGTGTGCGCGCGAGCGAAGAAGCCGATGATGCGCAGGCCGGAGGTGGGATTCTGGCGCACCGGCTGCGCGCCCACCCCCAGCGCCGAAATGGCCATGATGACCGCGCCGGTGGCACCGAGCAGCCGGATGCGGGCCAGCTGCAGCGTCTCCCGCTTGTCCAGACCCGGCACATCGGTTTCGACGGAGTGCAGCGCGGCGGCGGTGTGGTCCGACGGCGGGACGTCCAGGCCCAGTGCCCGGCGTCCCCACTCGATGATCCTGCGCCGCGCGCTTTCCGATACCGCCACGATCGGTAGCCTAATTCGCCGTGCCGCCGTCCACCGCCACGGGCATATGCGTGCCGTGCCCGGCGGTGTGGCGCGCGAGCCTCCCCGCCGCCGCGCGGAATCGGTTGCCACTCGCCGAACACGAGGTGAATCCCCGGATCAGGTAGCGCGCTACTCGTGCCGGACGCCGCGCGCCGGGTGATGATCGACGGACGGTTACCGGTCGGGGCGGCGCGGGGGTCGCGTCGACAGCGTTTGTCGGAGGGCGTCATGGCGAAAGCAGTGGAGCAGACCAGGGCCGGGTTCATCATCGCCCACGCCGGTCTCGGCTTGGGGTCCGACGGCACCGCGATGAGCGTGGCGCGGGCCGTGCACGACGGTGACACCGTCACCGTGCACCCCAAGGGCAATATCAGTACGCGGTTCCTCGGGATGGACACCCCGGAGGTCAGCTTCACGCTGCCCGCCGATCCGGATCGGTTCCATTCCATCGGGTCGCCCGCGTGGGAGGGGTTTCTCACCGATCCGCTCGCGGCCGGACTGCCGCCCTTCGATCCACCGCTGCCCGCGGCGCTGGAGGCCGGATTGCGGGCGCGCACCGGACCGGACTGCGCCGCCAACCACATTCGGCACGCCCGCGCCGCCACCAAGGCGCTGGAGGGCTTCATCGAGACCGACCGCACCGCCAGCGCGGCGAGCACGGCGGACTTCCGATTCTTCCTCGCCTTCGCCGCGGACATCTTCGACCGGTACGGACGGTTCCTCACCTACCTCAATATGGATGTGCCGAATCCGCCGCGCCCGCCGAGCTACAACGAGCGCATGCTCGCGGGCGGCTGGGCGGTGCCGTACTTCATCTGGCCCAATATCAATCCCTTCCGGAAGCAGCCGAGCACGGTCGCGGCGGTGCCCGTGCCGGGACAGCCGATCACGGATCCGAGCCTGGACCGGGCGCGGCAGGCGGTGGCCGCCGCACGCGCGGCACGGATCGGGATATTCCAGGAGGCGGATCCGTTGGCGCTCTTGCCATCCGAGCTGCGGTTCCTGGGCCGCAGCGTGGTGGGGCCGACGGGGTTGTCCCGGCCCGGCCCGGATCGCTGGGTCATCGACCTGCGTGCCGGAGACGATCGGCTGCTCGCGCCCGCGCGCTATCACGAGATCCCGTTCGCGGAGGACCGGCTGTTCGTTCCGGTCGAGTTCGTGCCGCTGTTCGTCGAGCGGGGGTGGGTGCGCGACTGACCGCGCCATCCCGTGCGATTTCGGGCGGCACGCGGCGGCCCGTGCTGCGAGGCGGTAGCGTCGAGGGACGAATACCGACGTACGCCGTTCCCGAGGAGGCCCGATGACCGCCGCGGACAGCCTGCCGCTCGACACCGGGTACAACCGGTCGTCCTTCTCCGACTATCTGCGCAGACACGCACCGGAGTTGCTGCCCGGCAACGGTTTCGGCGGCGACCCGCTCGGGCGGGAGATCGCCGTGCACGGGACGACGATCGTGGCCGTGTCGTTCCACGGCGGGGTGCTGATCGCCGGGGACCGGCGCGGCACCATGGGAAATCTGCTGGCCACCCGGGATATGGAGAAGGTCTTCATCACCGACACCTATTCGGCCGCCGGATTCGCGGGCACGGTCGGGGTGGCCTTGGAGATGATTCGACTGTTCGCGGTCGAATTGGAGCACTACGAGAAGATCGAGACCGTGGCCCTGACCTTCGACGGCAAGGCCACCAAACTGTCGAAGATGGTGCGCGACAACCTGCCCGCCGCCCTCCAGGATCTGGCGGTGGTGCCGGTGCTGGTCGGCTACGACCCGTCGATCACCGACCCGGACCGGGCCGGGCGCATCGTGTCCTACGACCTGGCGGGCGGGCGCAGTGAGGAGCGGTTCGGGTACGCCGCCGTCGGATCCGGTTCGGTCTTCGCGAAATCCTCGCTCAAGAAGACCTACCGTGCCGGACTGGACGAGGACCGGGCGTTGCGCATCGCCGTGGAGGCGCTGTTCGACGCCGCCGATGACGATACCGCGACCGGCGGACCGGATGTGGTGCGCGGCATCTATCCCACCTCGGTCGTCGTGAATGCCGAAGGGGCGCGGGAGATCTCCGAGGATCGGCTGATGGGCATCGCCCGCGATCTGGTGGACGAGCGGGTCGCCGCCAACGGGGGCTGAGGGGTCGGTGACGGCGTGCGTCCATCGCCGCGGGCGGCCGCCGCCCCCGGCGATGTCAGCCCCCCGAACCGGGGGTGGG
>NZ_JASCXP010000037.1:0-29281 GCF_030010695.1 Nocardia sp. CC201C | reverse complement strand
CCTTTTTTTTTTCGCCTAAATACCTAACCCTTTGTGGCTTATTTTTGGCGTCGGGGGGCCCCCCCCCCCGCGCCCCCGGTGGATGAGTGGTATCCGGAGTCCGCGGGCCCAGCCCCCGCGCCCCGGCGGCCGTGAGGTTCTCGGGCTCCACCCGGCTAGCCCCCTGCTGCCGAGGGCACCTCGGCGGTGGAGGCGTCCAGGAAGGCGGGCTTCTCGCCGCCGCCGTGGACCAGCAGGGTGCCGCCGCTGATGTAGGAGGCCAGCGGGGAGGCCAGGAAGGCGGCGGAGCGGCCGATGTCCTCGGGGGTGGCCAGGCGCTGCAGCGGGACGGTGCCGCTCACCGCGGCGATGCCGTCGTCGTCGCCGTAGTGCAGGTGGGAGCTCTCGGTCTCGACCATGCCGCAGATGACCGAATTGATCCGGACCTTGGGGGCCCATTCGACGGCGAGCGACGAAACCAGGCTGTCCACACCGGCTTTCGCGGCACCATAGGCGGCGGTGCCGGGCGAGGGCCGGTGCCCGCTGACGCTGGAGATCATCACGATGGAACCGCCGCCGCGCTGTCGCTGCATCACCTCGTTGGCGGCCTGCGACACCAGCAGCGGCGCGAGCAGGTTCAACTGCACGATCTTCGAGTGGAAGTTGGCGCTGGCGTCGGCGGCCAGCGCGAAGGGCGCGCCACCGGCATTGTTCACCACGGTGTCGAGCCGCCCGTACTTCAGCACGAGGGTGTCGACGAGTTTCCGCACCGAATCCGGATCGCGCACATCGCACGGCAGGAAGTCGATCGCCCGGCCGTCCACCTCGACGGGCATGTCGGCGGGTCGGCGCGCACAGGCCACCACGGTCGCACCGGCCTCCAGGAAAACCCGGCTGATCCCGGCTCCGACGCCGCGCACGCCGCCGGTCACCAGGACGACGGAGCCGGAGAGGTTCACTTCGATTGCCACCGTGCTAACCTACCAAGCACTTGCTTGCTTTGCCAACGATGGGACATTCGATGGGGATCAACCGTCACACCGAATCCGACGGCGTGGAAGTCGTCACTGTCGACTACCCGCCGGTCAACGCCCTGCCCTCGGACGGCTGGTTCGCCCTGGCCGACGCCGTCCGCGAGGCGGGGCGCGACCAGAACACCCGGGTGGTGGTGCTGCGCGCCGAGGGGCGCGGATTCAACGCGGGCGTGGACATCAAGGAGATGAACCGCGACACCGGACATACGGCCCTGATCCGCGCCAACCACGGCTGCTTCGAAGCTTTCGCCGCCGTCTACGACTGCCAGGTCCCCGTCGTGACCGCCGTGAACGGCTTCTGCCTCGGCGGCGGCATCGGCCTGGTCGGCAACTCCGACGTCATCGTGGCCTCCGACGACGCCACCTTCGGCCTGCCCGAGGTGGATCGCGGCGCGCTCGGCGCGGCCACCCATCTCGCACGCCTGGTCCCCCAGCACCTGATGCGCACCATGTTCTACACCGCGGGCACCCTCACCGCGCAGCAGCTGTACCACTACGGCTCGGTCTACAAGGTGGTGCCGCGGCCCGAACTCGACGCCGCCGCGATGGAGGTCGCCAAGAACATCGCGAACAAGGACGGCCGCGTCATCCGCGCCGCCAAGCGGGCGCTGAACGGGATCGACGTGCAGGACGTGCACCGCTCCTACCGCTACGAGCAGGGCTTCACCATGGAACTCAATCTCGCGGGCGTGGCCGACGAGATCCGGGCGCGCTTCGACGACGATCTGGCCGCGCAGAAGAAGGGGAAGTAGAGCCATGCGCGACAAGCGAATGTCCCTGGACGACGTGGTCGGCGAACTGCGCAGCGGAATGACCATCGGCCTCGGCGGCTGGGGTTCCCGGCGCAAGCCCATGGCCTTCGTGCGGGCACTGCTGCGGTCGGACATCACCGATCTGACCGTGGTCAGCTACGGCGGGCCGGACCTCGGCCTGCTGTGCTCGGCCGGCAAGGTACGCAAGGCGTACTACGGTTTCGTCTCCCTGGACTCCGCGCCGTTCTACGATCCGTGGTTCGCCAAGGCGCGCACCGAGGGCGCGATCACCGTGCGTGAGATGGACGAGGGCATGGTGAAGTGCGGCCTGCAGGCCGCCGCCGCCCGCCTGCCGTTCCTGCCGATCCGCGCCGGATTGGGTTCGGCCGTAATGGATTTCTGGGAGGGCGAGCTGAAGACGGTCGAGTCCCCCTATCCGACCGACGGCCGGACCGAGACCCTGGTCGCCATGCCCGCGCTCGACCTGGACGCCTCCTTCGTCCATCTGGACCTGGGCGACAAGCACGGCAATGCCGCCTACACCGGCGTCGATCCCTACTTCGACGATCTGTACTCGCTGGCGGCGCAGCGCCGGTACCTCTCGGTGGATCGACTCGTGGAGACCGACGAGTTGGTGAAAGCCGTTCCGCAGCAAGCGATCATCCTCAACCGCATGATGGTCGACGGCGTGGTGGAAGCCCCGGGCGGCGCGCACTTCACCTTCTCGGGCAGCTACGGCCGCGACGAGCGGTTCCAGCGCCACTACGTGGAGGCCGCCAAGACGCCCGAATCGTGGGCGGAGTTCAGGGCGCGCTACCTGGACATCCCCGAGGACGAATACCAGTCCGCCGTCCGCGCTTTCGCCGAGGAGCAGAAATGAGCGACACCGCCGTAATCACCCGGGCCGAGGTCTGCGTCGTCGCGGCGGCCGAGATCTTCCGCGGCGCGGGCGAGATCATGGCCAGCCCCATGTCCACCGTCACCACCATCGGCGCGCGGCTGGCGCGGCTGACCTTCGAGCCGGATCTGCTGCTCTCCGACGGTGAGGCGCTGCTGCTCGCCGAGGTTCCGCCCATCGGGGGCAAGGCGCCCATCGAGGGCTGGATCCCGTTCTCCAAGGTGTTCGACGTGGTGGCCTCGGGTCGCCGCCATGTGGTCATGGGCGCGAATCAGCTGGACAGGTACGGCAATCAGAACCTGTCGGCCTTCGGTCCGCTGCAACGTCCGACCCGGCAGATGTTCGGCGTGCGCGGCGCTCCCGGCAATACCGTCAACCACGCCACCAGCTACTTCGTGCCCAAGCACAGCAAGCGGGTGTTCTGCGAGAGCGTCGACATCGTCTCCGGGATCGGCTACGACAGGATCGATCCGGAGAATCCGGCCTACCGGTTCCACCATCTGCACCGGGTGGTGTCGAACCTGGGCGTCTTCGACTTCGGCGGACCCGGGCACACACTGCGCGCGCTGTCGCTGCATCCGGGCGTCACCGCCGACGAGGTCGCCGAGAACACCTCCTTCGAGATCGCCGGGCTGGCCGAGGCGGGCGAAACCCGGCTGCCCACCGAGGAGGAACTGCGGATCATTCGAACGGTGCTGGATCCCAAGGGTTTCCGGGAGAAGGAAGTGACATCGTGACCGCCCGGCTGCGCACGCCGCTGACCGAACTGGTCGGCATCGAACACCCCATCGTGCAGACCGGGATGGGCTGGGTCGCCGGACCCGGCCTGGTCTCGGCCACCGCCAATGCGGGCGGCCTGGGCATTCTGGCCTCGGCCACCATGACCTTCGCCGAACTGGAAGCGGCCATCGCCAAGACCAAGGCGCAGACCACCAAACCGTTCGGCGTGAATATCCGCGCCGACGCCAGCGACGCCCCCGAACGCATCGAACTGCTCATTCGCGCGGGGGTGCGGGTCGCCTCCTTCGCCCTCGCACCCAAGCAGGAGCTCATCGCGAGGCTGAAAGACGCTGGTGTGGTGGTGGTTCCGTCCATCGGCGCGGCCAAGCACGCGGTGAAGGTGGCGAAGTGGGGTGCGGACGCGGTGATCGTGCAGGGCGGCGAGGGCGGCGGGCACACCGGCCCGGTCGCCACCACCCTGCTGCTGCCCTCGGTGCTCGACGCCGTGGACATTCCCGTAGTTGCCGGCGGCGGCTTCTTCGACGGGCGCGGGCTGGCGGCGGCGCTGTCCTACGGTGCGGCCGGGGTCGCCATGGGCACCCGCTTCCTGCTCACCCAGGAGAGCAGCGTGCCGGACGCGGTGAAACAGGAGTATCTGCGGCGCGGACTCCAGGACACCGTGGTCTCCACCAAGGTCGACGGCATGCCGCACCGGGTGCTCAATACCGAACTGGTGCAGCGGCTGGAACATTCGGGCCGCACCCGCGGGTTCGTCGCCGCGGCGGCGAACGCGCTGAAGTTCAAGGGCATGACCGGCATGACATGGTCGACCATCGTCAAGGACGGTCTGGCCATGCGCAAGCACAAGGACCTCACCTGGTCGCAGGTCATCATGGCGGCCAATACCCCCATGCTGCTGAAAGCCGGTCTGGTGGAGGGCAATACGCAGGCGGGTGTGCTGGCCGCGGGCCAGGTCACCGGCATCATCGAGGACCTCCCCACGGTCGCGGACCTCATCGACCGCATCATCGACGACGCGGTCGCCCGCATCGACGACCTGAACTCCTACCGCGTCACCGACCCCGAATCCGCAACCGCCTGAACCCTGCGACCGCAGGCCCCCTGCGACCGCTTGGCCCTTGCGACCGCAGGTCCCTGCGACCGCCCGACATGTGCGTCACGGCCCGGACCCGTGACCCCCTGATCCGCGCGGCAGACACGATTCGCCGCGCAACCCGACGGATCCGGACCATCCCGTCCGATCCGCGGCGCGACCACCACCTACCGGTCGCGCGAGCCGCCCCCGGTTCCTCTCGCCCGGGGGCGGCCTTCGCGCTTTTCGGCGGACTGGGCAACACCGCCCTGGCACCTGCAAGCGCCGACCTGCGGAAAAGCACTCGAGCTATGTTTGAGGCGACCGTTCGCAATGGGTTGGAGTGATTTCCGTGAGCGTTCCCGCCATGCACCCACGGCCGGGAAGTTTGCGCGTTACCGCAGAGCAGATCGAACGCGCCACGGGACTGCGCGTGGAAATCCTGGGCGGCCACCTCGTGATGTCGCCGCCGCCGCGCGGTAAGCACGCGGGAACGATCCGCAGGCTGCGCGTTCAACTCGAGGCGCGAATGCCGCCCGGTCTCGCAACTTACGAGGTGACCTCGATCGGCATGCCGGACGATGCCGATGACTACTGCACCCCCGGTCTGGTAGTCCTGCCCGACGCCTGGGACGTGGACGATTCCTGGCTGGCGGATCCGGCCGATGTCGAACTGGCGGTCGAGGTTATCTCGCAGTCGGAGAAGGCTCCACGGATCACCGACAAGAACGGCTGGTACAGCGCAGCCGGAATTCGAACGCTACTGGTCCTCGATCCACGATTCGGACGCTGGTCGGTGTTCACGCATCCGAGGGCCGGTGAGTACCACGGCCAGCTCACCGGGGAATACGGTGAGCTGGCTCCGCTGCCGGAGCCGTTCGGCTTCGCTCTCGATACCGAGTCTCTGCCCGTCTATCGGTGAGGACTCGACACCCCGTGCGCGCGGTCCGCGGCCGGATTCCTCGATGCTGCGGTCGGCGATCTGGGCCACGCCGACCGCCACCTGTTCGTCGGCGTGTGCCCTCGCGGCATCCGCCGATGCTCGCCCGGGTGGCGGTCGGTTCTGTGCGGCGCGAGCTCGAATCAGCCGCTCGTCAGCCCAGGACGACTCAAGCGGCGTTAGCGGTGCACACCACGGTGTGCACCCACGCCCCGCTCAGTTCGGAGGAGCCGAAGCTGGCCAGTGGCGCGGTGGGCGTGTACTCGCCCAGGCGGGAGTATGCCGCGTCCTCGGCCTCCTTTCGGGTCGGACCGCTCGCAGCGGCGGCGCCGTCGGCACTCTCCACGATGACCCCACACCCGTTGGCCCACGACAACCAGATCTCACAGTCGTCCGCACCGCAGTCCGCGAGAGCAGCCTGCTTGGCCGTTTCGAAGCTCGGCGTGTTGACGCCGACGCCGGACTGCCACATCGACGGGCTGAAGGCGATCGCGGCGAACTGACCCCCGACCGCATTGGCGGCGCCGGCACCGGCCAGCGATCCCACGACCAACCCGGCGGCGGCCACGAAGCCGCCGATCTTGCTCATCTTGCTCATTACTCAGTGGTCCTCACTCACAGTCGCTCCGGTACGGAGCTACCAAGATCATCCACGAATCGGCTGTGATGCACACGTCGTGGCTCGCTCTCGGCCCCCACCCGGGTTCCCCTGTCATCCCGCTGTCGGCGGGCGGCTACCGGGTGGGCGGCTCGTCGTAGGAGGAGGTGCCCTCGTCCAGCAGCGGCTCCTCCACCTTGAAATGCGCCGGGGCGAACAGGCGCAGCACGTGGTAGCCGGTGATCACGACAATGGTGCCCAGCGCGATGCCGGAGAGGGTGAAGTTCTCGGTGATCTCCATGCTCACATTGCCGATGCCGATGATCAGGCCCGCGGCGCACGGCACCAGGTTGAGCGGATTGCGCAGGTCGACTTTGGCATTGGTCCAGATCTGCGCGCCGAGCAGGCCGATCATGCCGTACAGGATGACGGTGATGCCGCCGAGCACACCGCCCGGAATGGCGGCGACCACCGCGCCGAACTTGGGGCACAGGCCGAACAGCAGCGCGAACAGGGCCGCCGCCCAGTAGGCGGCCGTCGAATAGACGCGGGTGGCGGCCATGACGCCGATGTTCTCGGAGTAGGTGGTGTTGGGCGGGCCGCCGAAACCGGTGGAGAGCATGGAGGCCGCACCGTCGGCGGCGATGGCGGTGCCGAGTTTGCCGTCCAGATCGTCGCCGGTCATCTCGCCGACGGCCTTGACGTGGCCGACATTCTCGGCGACCAGCGCGATGACCACGGGCAGCGCGACCAGGATCGCCGACAGCTCGAAGGCCGGGGCGTGGAAGTCCGGCAGGCCGATCCAGGCGGCGTCGGCCACCCCGGACAGATCCAGCCGCCAGTGCTCGGTGACCGCCCCGCTGCCGTCGGCGGAGGTGATCGGGCCGAGAATCCGGTCCAGCAGCCACGACAGGCCGTAGCCGAACAGCAGCCCCAGGAAGATCGCGATGCGCGCCCAGAAGCCACGCAGCGCGACAACCGCCAGACCGGTGAACAGCATGGTGAGCAGCGCCGTCCACTGGTCCTGCGGCCAGTAGGTGGAAGCGGTGACCGGCGCCAGGTTGAAGCCGATGAGCATGACCACCGCACCGGTGACCACCGGCGGCATGGCGGCGTGGATGATGCCCGCACCGAACCTGCGCACCGCCAGACCGATGAGGAACAGGGCCGCGCCGACCGCCAGGCAGGCGCCGGTAATGGTGGCGATACTGCCGCCGTCGGCCTTGATCACCGCGGCCACGCCCACGAACGAGAGCGAACAGCCCAGGTAGCTGGGCACCTTGCCGCGGGTGGCGAGCAGGAAGATGGCGGTGGCGACGCCGGACATCATGATGGCGAGGTTCGGATCCAGCCCCATCAGCACCGGGGCCACGAAGCTCGCGCCGAACATGGCGACCACATGCTGGGCGCCGAGCCCGAAGGTGCGCGGCCACGACAACCGCTCATCGGGTTTGACGACCGCGCCCGGGGCGGGAGTCCGCCCGTCGCCGTGCAGCGTCCAACGCACGCCGAGGTCCATACTCACTCCGCTTTCTACGGGTCCGAACAATGCTGCGAGCATCGTAGGCGAGCAAACGCTCGGCTTCGCGCCGCGGCGGAGGGGCGGGAGTCCGACGGGCGCGGCAGCCCGGCCCGGACTCGGCGAGCACCACAGCGATAGTCCGCAGCAACCACGACGAGCCTCCGCGAGCACCGGGAGGCCCGACCCCCACGAGCGTGAATGAGATTTCGACGTGCGCACCCGGCCGGGAGCCGACGATCGGCGACGAGCAACCGGTCCCGGTGCGGCGGGCTAGAGGCCGTACCGCCGTCGGATGTGTGGAGGTAGGGCGTGCGGGTTCTCGTCGGTGCTGTCGAGGTCGTCACCGGGAAGTTGCCGCGGCTGGCGGGGCGCGGGTCGAGTGGGCCGCCGCGTCGGCGGGTGGGGCTGTGCTTGCCCACCCTGCGCCCCTGGCGCGGACTGCCCGAGCGCACCGGTTGCGGGCGGGAGTACACCGGTGGGTGGTGTAGAGCCGACCACGGCCCCACACCGCGTCGGCACGGCGGATGGTGCCGGGTCGCTTGCGGGCTGCTGCCGCATCGACCGGGCGGGATGCCGCCGCGTGCGCTCGGCGGACTCCGCCTCGATCTCGATGAAGTGGTGCAGCGCCGCGGCAATGGTCGGGTCGGTGACCAATTCCCGGCGCAGGTCCGCCACCTGGTCGGCGGCCTGCCGTAGGGCTTCGGTATGCGCGGCCGAAATCGCCTGTGCCAGCACCGGATCAGCGAGCTCGAGGGCGGTGATGCGGCCATCGGAGGCGACCTCGATTCGAATCCCGGCCGACACCGCCGCCCCGCGCACCCGCTCGATCCCGTCCTGCACGCGGCGGGCCGTGCGCGCGATCTCCTCGAACCGTCCGGCCACCGATGCCGACATGCCGACCTCACCTCCCGCGCTGCCGTCCACCGGCATCGACACTCCAACCGCACCACTGCGCTCCCCGCACGACCACCCCCCCAAGTCATCCACGTCCACCTCGCACACGCGCCGGATCACCCACGCACCCCCGTCATCCGTGCGACCCACGTCGCCGAGCGCCGGATCGCCCGCACGGTCGATGCCATCTACGCGGCAGAGTTGTCCGCGACGGCCACTTCACCCGCACGCTCGGCGTCGGCACTCATACCTGCGCGGCTCGGTCGTAACGTGGCTCGGGTCGCACGATCCATGGTGGTCGATCCGGTGCTCGTCGGGGGCGGATCGGGTGTTCTCGCACCGGTTTCAGGCGGATGGGTTCGGGGTTCCGTCGAAGTAGCGCTGCACCGTGGGGCCGAGCCAGGTGACGAGTTCGTCGGTTCTCATGGCTACCACCGGGGGCAGGCGCAGGACGTAGCGGCACAGGGCGACGCCGAGCATTTGGGTGGCGATGAGGCCCGCGCGGGTGATCGCGTCGGCCGGTGCGGCGCCGCGCGCCACGATCATGGGCACCACCTGGCCGCCGAACACCTCGCGCATCTTCTGGGCCGCACCGTCGTTGGTGACCGCGGCGCGCAGCAGGGCGGCGAGGGATTCGTCGGTATCCCAGCGCTGGACGGCGAAGGACACCAGGGCCGTGCCCAGTTCGGAGATGGGGACGTCGGCGAAGTCCGGGAGCCGCAGGTCGATATCGGCAGCCAGGGCGAACAGTTTGTCCTTGGAGCCGTAGTAGCGCATCACCATGGCCGGGTCGATGCCGGCGTCGGCCGCGATGGCGCGAATGGTGGCGCGGTCGTAGCCGTCGCGGGCGAAGCGTTCGCGCGCCGCGGTGAGGATCGCGGCCCGAGTCGCGTCGGACCGTCTGGTGCGTTCCGCAGTCATGTCAACAAGTGTAGGCCAACAAGTGTTGACCAAACGCCGTCGTGGCTCTATCGTTGTCAACAAGCGTTGGCCAACAGATGTTGACCGAATAATACCCTTGGAGGACATGATGATTCCCGAAAAGACCGATGTCCTGGTGATCGGCGGCGGACCTACCGGACTCATGCTCGCCGGGGATCTCGCGCGAGCGGGCGTCACGGTGACCCTGGTGGAGAAGCACGCGCACGGCTCGGAACTCACCCGCGCGTTCGGCGTGCACGCCCGCACCCTGGAGCAGTTCGACGCCCGCGGCATCGCGGACGAGGTACTCACCGGCGGAGCCACCCTGGACAAGCTGCGGCTGTTCGAGCACGCCGTGGTCGATCTGGGCAAGCTGCTCGACAGCCGCTTCCCCTACCTGCTCATCACCCCGCAGACCCACGTCGAGGACGTGCTGCGCAAGCGCGCGCTGGAGGCGGGTGCGAACCTGGTGACCGCCGCCGAACTGATCACCTTCACCGACACCGGTGACGGCGTCGACGCCGAGGTGCGCTACGAGGATTCGGTCCACCCCGTGCGGGCGCGGTACCTGGTGGGCGCGGACGGCTACCACAGCCGGGTGCGCGAAACCCTCGGCCTGGAGTTCCCCGGCAAGTCGGTGCTGAAGTCCATCACGCTGGCCGACGTCCAGCTCAGCGAACCGCCCCAGGATGTGCTGGCGGTCAACGGCGTCGGCGACGCCTTCGCCTTCATCGCGCCCTTCGGCGACGGCTGGTACCGGATCTTCGCCTGGAACCGCCGCAATCAGGTGCCCGACAGCGAACCGGTGACGCTGGAGGAACTGCGCGAGGTCGTCACCCGGGCGCTCGGCACCGATTTCGGCATGCACAGCCCGCGCTGGCTCTCGCGCTTCCACAGCGACGAGCGGCAGGTCGAGTCCTACCGGGTCGGCCGGGTGTTCCTGGCCGGCGATGCGGCGCACGTGCATTCACCCGCCGGCGGTCAGGGCATGAACACCGGCATCCAGGACGCCGCCAATCTGGGCTGGAAGCTCGCCGCGGCCGTGCAGGGCTGGGCTCCGGAGGGCCTGCTGGACACCTACCACGCCGAACGGCATCCGGTCGGCGCGGAGGTGCTGCGCAGCAGCGGCGCCATCATCCGCGCGGCCATGCTGGAATCCAAGCTCGGGCAGCTGGTGCGCAACACCCTGGCCGGTGGCGCGCTGTCGCTGCCGCCCGTCGCGCACAAGGTGGCCGGATCGCTGTCGGGCATCGGGTTCGCCTATCCGCGCAAGCACGGCACGGATCACCTGGTGGGCACCCGCGCCGCCGATATCGAGCTCACCGACGGCCGGCTCTACGAGGCGCTGCGCGACGGCAAGTTCGTCCTGGTCACCGCCGCCGCGACGGCGGTACACGGGCAGGACGACCGGGTCCGGATCGCCGTCGCCGCGGACCCCGACCAGCGGCCCACGCTGGTCCGCCCGGACGGCTACATCGCTTGGGTCGGAGCCCGGGGCGCCGTGGATCTGGATGCGGCACTGGCGGATTGGGTCCACTGAGTCAGGACAGGATCCGAATCTGCGACATCATGTCGTGGTCGGCGTGGTCGAGATTGTGGCAGTGCCAGACATAGCCGCGAATCTCCGGAGCCGCCACGGAATGTCCACCGTGCATGCCGCCGGGTGCGATCGCCTCCGCACCCGGCGGCACACGCAGTGCGGCATCCGGATCGAAGCCCAGCTCCGCCACCGACGGCCAGTGCACCAGCACCCGGGTGATGGTGTCGGTCGGGCACTCCACCGTGTCCTTCCAGCCGTATTCCCATGGCGGTGGCAGCTGCTGAGGGCCGAGCGCGTACGGATCGGCCGACGGGGCCCAGCGAATTCCGAAGGCGGGCGGCAGATTCGACCACCAGTAGGCCGAGGTGAGAATGGGCTGCCGCCCGAGCACCCGCATCCGCGCCAGATGGATGTGGATGGGATGGTCGAAGGGCGTGCTGTTCACGATGTCCCACTGCTCCACCGATCCCGCCCGCGCCCGGTCGATGTCCTCGGTGAGGAACGGCAGATTGTTCTGCGACATCATGGTCGGGAAGACGGCGGCCGCGCGCGAGTCGTCGTTGAGTCCGAGCAGCGTCATGGTGCGCACCGACTGCGGAACCGCCATCGGCGCAAGCGGTTCCGGCAGTAGCGGACCACCGCGCAGCACCGGCGGCACGACCGCTGGCGGCCCGCTCCCGGCCACCGCGAACCGCATGATGGGCCGCAGCTCCGGCACCATGAACACGGTATTGCCGAGGTCGTTGTAGGCGGTGTTGATCAGGTCCACGGTCTCGCCGTCGCGCATGCCGCTGAAATCGACGAGCAGGTCCACTCGCTCCCCCGGGCTGACGCGAATGGACGGCGTCGCAACCGGCGCGTCCAGCAGTCCGAGATCGGTGCCGATGGCCCACAGCGGCAGCCCGTTGGTGAGCTCGAAAATATAAGGGCGCGAATTGGACCCGTTGAGCAGCCGGAACCGGTACAGGGTGCGGCGCACCTCCAGGCGCGGCCAGACCACCCCGTTCACGCACGCCACGTCGCCCAACTGCCCGGACTGGTTGTAGCCCTCGGGAATGTAGATCCCCACCATGGGCTGGATGCTCCCGTCCGGGTTGAAGGTGCGGTCCTGCACGATCAGCGGGATCTCGAACTCCCCGGCGGGCAGTCCGAGCGGATTGTCCGCCGCTCCGGTGTCGAATTCGTCCCGCACGTAATACATTCCGGCCAGCCCCGCCTGGATGTTGAGCCGGGTGATCCCCATGGCGTGATCGTGATACCACAGCGTGGCGGCCTCCTGGCGATTGCTCGGCTCGTAGGTGGCGCGGCGGCCGTTGCGCCAGGTGACGAGCGGATGCCCGTCGGCGTCCGGGGCGTTCGCGCCGCCGTGCACGTGCACCGTCATGCGGGGATCGGTGCGATCCAGCTCGGTGACGCCGTGCATGGTGAGGTCCACGTGCGAGGCGAGCACATGGGTGCCGAGTTCATTGCGAAAGCTGATGCGAGCCGGGCGATCTCGCCAGGCTTCCAGATTCGGTCCCAGATACGCCCGGTCGTAGCCCCAGGTGCGGGTTTCCGGCAGGTCGCGATGGAAGCGGTGCGTCCCCGACCGGGCCGCGAAGTTCCCGGCGGCGGGGCGGGTCTCCGGAATGGGCAGGGCGTCCACGAAGGGTTGCAGGGGCGGTGAGTGATAGTTGAGCGGCGTGATGGGCGGCGGCGGGATCGGGGGCACCGGCAGCGGTGCGGGCGGCAGCGGGACCGGGGCACCCGCCGCGGGCACGGCGAAGCCCGATGCGGCGATACCGAGAGCCCCCATCAGGAACCCCCGTCTGGGCAGGTTCGCACTCATGACCACACCGATTCTGCGCCGCGGTACCCGAGAGAGACCGAGGCTCTGGCGTTTTCGTTATCCAACAGACTCATCGGCCCGGACGCCACCGCCATTACCCGCCGATACGGCGAACGCCGCGCACCCGGGGTGCACGGCGTCCGAATGCGACCGACGGTCAGCCCAGGCGTTCGATGATCGTCACATTGGCGGTGCCGCCGCCCTCGCAGATGGTGAGCATCCCGTAGCGGCCGTTCACCCGCTCCAACTCGTTGAGCAGCGAGGCGAACAGCTTCGCACCGGTCGCGCCGAGCGGATGGCCGAGCGCGATCGCGCCGCCGTTGACGTTCACCTTCTCCGGATCGGCCCCGGTCTCTTCGATCCACGCCAGCACCACCGACGCGAATGCCTCGTTGATCTCGATGACATCCATGTCGTCGATGGTCAGCCCGGTCTGCTCCAGCGCCCACCTGGTGGCCGGAATGGGCGCGGTGAGCATGAGGATCGGATCCGCGCCGCGGGCGCTCACGTGGTGGATGCGGGCGCGCGGGGTGAGGCCGTACTCCCGCACCGCCCATTCCGAGGCCAGCAGGGTGGCGCTCGCACCGTCGGAGATCTGGCTGGCCACCGCCGCGGTGATGCGGCTGCCCTCGGCGAGCGGCTTCAGGCCCGCCATCTTCTCCATGCTGGTCTCGCGCGGGCCCTCGTCGATCCAGAAGTCACCGACCGGCACGATCTCGCGGTCGAACTTGCCCTCGACGATGGCCTTGCGGGCGCGGTCGTGGCTGCGCAGCGCCCACGCCTCCATCGCCTCGCGGGAGATGTCCCACTTCTCGGCGATCATGTTCGCGGAATTGAACTGCGACACCTCACCGGTGCCGTAGCGGTGGTCCCAGCCCTGCGCGCCGACGAAGGGCGCGTCGAAGCCGTACTGCTGACCCGCGAGCATGGCGGCCGAGATGGGAATGGCGCTCATGTTCTGCACGCCGCCCGCCACGATCACCTCGGCGGTGCCGGACATGACGGCCTGCGCGCCGAAGGTGATGGCCTGCTGCGAGGACCCGCACTGGCGGTCGACGGTGACGCCCGGCACCGATTCCGGATAGCCGGCGGCCAGCCAGGCGGTGCGGGCGATATTGCCCGCCTGCGGGCCGATGGTGTCGCAGCAGCCGAAGACCACGTCGTCGACCGCCACCGGGTCGATAGCGCTGCGGCCCAGCAGTCCCTGGATCGCCGCCGCGCCCAGGTCGGCCGGGTGCACCTCGGCCAGGGCGCCGCCGCGCTTGCCGACCGGGGTGCGCACGGCGTCGATCACGTACGCCTCGCGCATGGGGGCGTACCGGCGGCGGGTGGGTGCAGACATGAAGAACTCCTACTTGCTGGGCTGTTCGGGATTGGTCAGCCCGTCGAGCACGATGGTCAGATACTGCTTGGCCAGGCTGTCGACCGTGATGCGGCCGCCGGGGCGGTACCAGCGCACCGACACCCAGACGGTGTCGCGCAGGAACCGGTAGGCCAGTTCGATATCCAGTTCCGGCCGGAAGCTGCCGTCGGCGACGCCATTGGTCAGCACCCGGTGCCACAGCTCCCGGAACTCTTTGTTGTATTCCTCGATGTAGCCGAAACGCGGTGTCCCGCTGAGGCGTTTGGCCTCGGCCTGATAGATGGCCACCGCGGCGTGCGATCGGTCGAACGATTCGTACGACGCGATCACCAGGGCTTCCAGGGTGTCGCGGGTGGGCAGGCCCGCGTCGACGATCTCCCGGTAGCGGCCGAAGAGGTCGTCGAGGAAGCCGCGCAGGATTTCGTCCACCATCGCTTCCTTGGAATCGAAGTGGTGGTAGAGACTCCCCGATAGAATCCCCGCCGCGTCGGCGATATCGCGGACCGTGGTGGCGCGCAGGCCCCGCTCGGCGAAGAGATCGGCGGCCAGGCCCAGCAGCTCGCTGCGACGTGCTGATTTGGAGGGGTCAGGTGGTGGGGTCACCTCGCCAATATACAACCAAGCATTTGCTTGGTCGAGTCAGCGCACCGAGTAGCGCAGCGGCGAGGCGACGGATAGGTCGGCCAGCAGGCGGTCACAGATCACTATGGGCGAGATTCCGGCCCGGGCCATGCGGGCCACCAGGGCGAGACGACGTTCGGGGCTGTCCCATTCGACCGTGAGCGGATCGCGGCCCGGGCCCGCGTCCACGGTGGCCATGACCCGGGGGACACCGCCGTCACCGCGTTCCTCACTGAGCTTGAGCACCATGCCGCGCTGCCAGGCGCGGTAGGTCTCCATATCCGCGCCCACCACCAGCTTGTCGGTGGCGGCGCACAGCCCCTCGGCGATGCCGTCGGCGAAAGCCACATTGTCGTAATGGAATTGACGGCAGCGCCGAACCACCTCCAGCAGATCCGCCCGGACCTCGCACAGCAGGGCGGTGCGTTTGTGGCGGCGGCGCGCCTCCTCGCTGTCGCCGAAGGAGTCGCGGGACAGGCCGATTCGCCGCGCCCGTTCGCGATCACGGGCGAGGTCGTGGCGGAGCGCGCCACGCGGATCGCGGGTGACGTCTTCCTCCGCCACCGCGTGCTGTTCGAGAATCCGCGCCGCGCGCATGGCGGTGGCGCGCTCGGAATCGTGGTCCAGTAATTCCGCTCCCAGCGTGAGAGCGGCGAGTACGGCATTGTCGATACGGCGGCGCGCGAGTACCACCTCGCGCACCAGCTCGAGTTCCAGTTCTTCCTGGGCTTGTTGTCGCTGATCCCGACCCATGGGTCGCGCCCTTCGACGTGTGGCATCGGCCTAAACCAGGATTGCACACCGAGCGCATGGGCGCGCCAGCCATTTTCTTTCCTGTGGATAAATCAGCGATCCGACAGAAGGCGAATGAAATCAGGCGCGCTGACTGCTGATCGAAATGACTTCACCGGTCAGATAGGTGGTGTAGTCACTGGCGAGCATGGCGATGGTCGCCGCTACCTCCCACGGCTCGGCGGCGCGGCCGAAAGCCTCCTGCGAGGTGAGGTGATCGAGCAGATCGGCCGAGGTGACCTTGTCCAGGAAGGCGTGCCGCGCGATGCTCGGCGCCACGGCGTTGATCCGCACCCCGTATTCGGCCGCCTCGACGGCGGAGCAGCGGGTCAGCGCCATCACCCCGGCCTTGGCGGCGGCGTAGTGCGCTTGGCCGTGCTGGGCGCGCCAGCCCAGCACGCTGGCATTGTTGACGATCACGCCGCCGTGGGCCGCCTCGCGGAAGTACCGCAGCGCGGCCCGGGTGGCGCGGAAGGTGCCGTTCAGGGTGATGTCGACGACCCGGTCCCACTGCTCGTCGGTCATGTCGACCACGGGCGTCTCACCGCCGAGCCCGGCATTGTTGACCACGATGTCGATCCGCCCCAGCGCGGCCACGGCCCCGGTGAACAGCGCGTCCACCTGTTCGGTGCTACTCACGTCGCAGGCCGAAGAGGCCACCCGGCGATCCGGGAATTCGGCCCGCAGCGCCGCCTCGATCTCCTTCAGCCGACGTTCGTGCCAATCCGAGACGACCACGTCCGCGCCCTCGGACAGCAGCCGACGGGCGGTGGCGGAGCCGATGCCGGTGCCCGCGGCGGCGGTCACCACGGCGATCTTGCCGGCCAGCAGGCCGTGGCCGGGGGTCGGTTCGGGAGCAATGGACAAATCGGTCACGGCCGAGCCTCTCGCGGAAGTCCGAGCACCCGCTCGGAGATGATGTTGCGCTGCACTTCGTTCGATCCCCCGTAGATGGTGTCGGCGCGGCTGAACAGGAACAGCCGCTGCCAGGCATTGAGGTCGTCACCCGGCGCGTCGGCAATGAGGCCGGGCGCGCCGAGCACATCCATGGCCAGCTCCCCCAGGCCGCGATGCCAATTCGCCCACAGCAGTTTGGTGACCGACGCGTGCCCGGCGGCGGTGCGGGCGTCGACGGTGGCCGAGCCGTGGCCGTCGTCGAGGGTGCGCAGCACGTGGGCACGCAGCACCCGCAGCCCCACCCAGGCCCGGTCCAGCCGGTCGGCGATCACCGGATTGTCGATCGCCCCGTTCTCCCGCGCCACCGCCTCCAGGTCGGCGAGTTCGCGGGCGTATCGAATCGACTGCCCCACGGTGGAAATGCCGCGCTCGAAGGTGAGCGTGCCCATGGCCACCCGCCAGCCGTCGCCGGGCTGACCGACCACCAGATCGGCGGCGGTGCGGGCATTGTCGAAGAAGACCTCGTTGAATTCGGCGGTCCCGGTGAGCTGGACGATGGGCCGCACCTCGATACCGGGCTGCTTCATGGGCACCAGCAGGTAGGACAGCCCTCGATGCCGCTGCGATCCCTTCTCGGTGCGCGCCACCACGAAGCACCAGTCGGACAGGTGCGCCAGCGAGGTCCAGATCTTCTGCCCGGTGATCGACCACTCGTCGCCGTCCAGGTGGGCGGCGGTGGCCACGGCCGCCAGATCCGATCCCGCGCCGGGCTCGGAATAGCCCTGGCACCACAGTTCGGTGACACCGCGGATGCCCGGCAGGAAGCGCCGCTTCTGCTCCTCGGTGCCGAAGGCGATGAGGGTGGGACCGAGCAGCTCCTCGCCCAGATGCGAGACCCGGCTGGGCGCGTCCGCCTTGGCGTACTCCTCGTGGAAGATGATCTGCTGCCGCAGGGTGGCGTCGCGACCGCCCCACTCCACCGGCCAGCCCAGGCAGGTCAGCCCGGCGGCGGCCAGAGCACGATCCCATTCGAGGCGTTCGTCGAAGGCTTCGTGTTCGCGGCCGGGACCGCCCAGACCGCGCAGTTCGCGGAACTGCCCGGTGAGGCTCTCGGCCAGCCATTCACGCACTTCGGCGCGGAATTCGGCGTCGCGTCCCGCCTCCATCCCACTGGCCGGTTCGGGGGTCTGGATCATGCTCACGTCGGTAGAGTAACCTACCAAGCACTTGCTTTGTTAGACCCATTCCCGGACGGCAGGAATTCCGATGACACCACCTCCGCAGACCACTCCGCTGGCTCTGCACGACGCGGCGCGCGCCTACGGCGATGCCCCCGCCGTCGTCGCCGGTGCCGTACGACTGAGCTGGGCGGAACTGCTCGACTCGGTGCGTGAGACGGCCCGGGCGCTGCTGGCGCGCGGGATCGGCAGCGGCGACCGGATCGGCATCTGGGCTCCCAATACGCACCACTGGGTGACGGCCGTACTGGCCACCCACTACGTGGGCGCGGTCATCGTCCCGCTCAATACCCGCTACGTCGCCGAGGAGGCCGCGGATGTGCTGGCGCGGGTGGACGCCAAGGCGCTGTTCGTCGCCGGGCCGTTCCTGGGCCGCGACCGACTGGCCGAATTGCGCGCAGCCGCACCGGATCTGAAGATCGGGACAACCATCGTGATACCGGGCGACACCGGCCCGGGCGACACCGATGACGTTGGGGCGGCTGCCGCGGATGATGCCGCAGCGATCGGCACGGGCGGCGTCGGCGCGTCCGCCGTGGGCGCTGCCGCCGCCCGCACCGGTGACGACACGCTGACCTGGGGTGACCTGGCCGCGCTGGCCGAACAGGTAAGCGCCGCGGACGCCATCGCCCGTGCGGAATCCGTTTCTCCGGACGATCTTTCGGACATCCTGTTCACCTCCGGCACCACCGGGCGCAGCAAGGGCACGCTCATCGCGCACCGCCAGGCGCTCGCGGGCGCGCGGGCCTGGTCCGAATGCGCCACCCTGAACAGCACCGACCGCTACCTGGTGGTGCCGCCGTTCTTCCACAACTTCGGTTACAAGGCAGGCATTCTCGCGTGTCTGGTGACCGGTGCGACCATCGTGCCGCAGGCCACCTTCGACGTGCCCGAGACCATGCGGCTGGTGCAGGACCACCGCATCACGGTGCTGACCGGGCCGCCCACCATCTACCAGACCATCCTGGAGCATCCCGCGCGCCGCGACGCCAATCTGAGCAGCCTGCGGGTGGCGGTCACCGGCGCGGCCACCGTGCCGGTCGTACTCATCGAAAGAATGCGCACCGAACTGGAATTCGATGTGGTGCTCACCGCCTACGGGCTCTCGGAGTCCGGCGGCTTCGGCACCATGTGCCGTCCGGAGGACGACGCCGAGACCATCGCCAACACCTGCGGTCGCGCCATCGGCGACTTCGAGGTCGCACTCGCCGACAACGGCGAGGTGCTCATCCGCGGATCCCAGGTGATGCTGGGCTATCTCGACGATCCGGTGGCCACCGCCGACACCATCGACTGTGACGGCTGGCTGCACACCGGCGACGTCGGCACCCTGGACGGACGCGGCTACCTGAAGATCACCGACCGGCTCAAGGACATGTACATCTGCGGCGGGTTCAATGTGTACCCCGCCGAAGTCGAACAGGCCCTGGCCCGGCTCGATGGCGTCGCCGAGACCGCGGTCATCGGGGTGCCGGACGAACGGATGGGCGAGGTCGGCAAGGCGTTCGTGGTGCGCAAGGCCGGATCGGGCCTCACCGCCGACGACGTGGTGGCGCACGCCAAGACGCTGCTGGCCAATTTCAAGGTGCCGCGCTACGTCGAATTCCGTGATCAGCTGCCCTACAGCGCCGCCGGGAAGGTGCTCAAGCGGCAGCTGCGCGACGACACCGGCCGTGCGGAGAACGAGGAGAGAGCGTGAGCCAGGAACCAGGGCCGATCCCCGACGAGGGCGAGGTGGTGCGCTACGAGACGCGCGGACCGATCGCGATCGTCACCCTCAACCGACCCGACTACCGCAATGCGCAGAACTCGGTCATGACCTACGCCCTCGACGCCGCCTTCACCCGGGCGGTCGAGGATCCCGAGGTCAAGGTGATCGTCCTGGCCGGCGCCGGAAAGCATTTCAGTGCCGGACACGATATCGGCACGCCGGGACGCGATCACCACGTCACCTACGAGAACAAGGCCGCGCTGTGGTGGGACCACGTCGACCGCCGGGGCGGCGACCAGCGCTTCGCCCGCGAATCCGAGGTGTACCTGGGCATGTGCCGCCGCTGGCGGGAGATCCCCAAGCCCACCATCGCCATGGTGCAGGGCGCGTGCATCGCGGGCGCGCTCATGCTGGCCTGGTCCTGCGACATGATCGTGGCGTCGGAGGACGCGTTCTTCTCCGATCCGGTGGTGCGCATGGGCATTCCGGGCGTCGAGTACTTCGCGCATCCGTGGGTGCTGGGTCCGCGCCGCGCCAAGGAGATCCTGTTCACCGGTGAACGCTTCAGTGCCGCAAAGGCATACGAGTGGGGAATGGTGAATCGCGTGGTCCCGCGCGCGGAGCTGGAGGGCCACACCCTGGCGCTGGCCGAGCGGATCGCGGAGATGCCGCAGTTCGGGCTGGCGCTCACCAAGAAGGCCGTCAACCAGTGCGAGGACCTGATGGGCATGCGCGCCGGCATGGATTCGGTCTTCGGACTGCACCATTTCGCGCACGCGCACAATGCCGAGGTCGGCGCGGATTCACTCGGCGGCATGAACGCCAGATCCATGAAGGCGGCCGCCGACCGGAACGGGGTGAAGTAGATGGATCTCGAGTTCGATGCCAGGACCGAGGAATTCCGGCGCGAGGTGCGGGAGTTCCTGGCCGCCCACGTACCGGCCGCTCCGCTGCCGTCCATGGACACCGCGGCCGGTTTCGAGGCGCATCGGGCATGGGAGGCCACGCTCGCCGACGCCCGGTTGTCGTGTGTGGCCTGGCCCGCCGAGTACGGCGGCCGGGACGCCTCGCTCACCGAATGGGTGATCTTCGAGGAGGAGTACTACGCGGCCGGAGCGCCCGGGCGGGTGAGCCAGAACGGCATCTTCCTGCTCGCGCCGACGCTGTTCGAACACGGCTCGCCCGAGCAGTTGGCTCGCATTCTGCCGAGAATGGCTCGCGCCGAGGACATCTGGGCGCAGGCGTGGTCGGAACCCGAGGCGGGCAGCGACCTCGCCGGGATCCGGTCCACCGCCAAGCGTACCGAGGGTGGCTGGCTGCTCAATGGCCAGAAGACCTGGAGTTCCCGTGCGTCCTACGCTGATTGGGGCTTCGGACTGTTCCGCAGCGACCCGGAGGCGCAGCGGCATCGCGGGCTGACCTATCTGATGTTCCCGCTCACCGCCGAGGGCGTCACCGTGCGACCGATTCCGCAGTTGGACGGTGAGCCGGGCTTCGCGGAGATCTTCCTGGACAATGTGTTCGTGCCCGATCGGGACGTGATCGGGGAACCGAACAACGGCTGGAAGGTCGCCATGGCCACCTCCAGCAATGAGCGCGGACTCTCGCTGCGCAGCCCGGGACGGTTCACCGCCACCGCGGCCAAGCTCATCGACCTGTGGCGCACCGTCGCCGACGGCTCCGACACCGCTGCCCGCGATCGGGTGGTGGACGCCTGGGTCGGCGCGGAGGCGTACCGGCTCAACACCTGGGCCACCGTCACCCGGCTCGCCGAGGGCGGCCAGCTGGGCGCGGAATCCTCGGTGAACAAGGTGTTCTGGTCCGACCTCGATATCGCCATGCACGAAACCGCGCTGGAGCTGCACGGTGCCGCCGCCGAACAGGAGTCGGCGTGGACCGACGGCTACCTCTTCTCGCTGGCCGGCCCGATCTACGCGGGCACCAATGAGATTCAGCGCAACATCATCGCCGAACGCCTGCTCGGCCTGCCGCGATAGTCGACCGGAGAACGACATGCGATTCGCTCTGACAGCAGAACAACTCGACTTCGCGGCCAGCCTGCGCAAGATGTGCGAGGCCGCCAAGACGCCGAATACGGTGCGCGGCTGGGCGGCCGGGGATCCGGCCGCCGGGAAGGCGCTCATCCGGCAACTGGCCGAGGCCGGTGCGCTCGGGCTCACCGTCACCGAGGACAACGGCGGCTTCGGGGCCGGTCCGGTGGAACTGGTGGTGGCGTGCACCGAGATCGGCCGGGCCGCCGTGCCCGGACCGCTGGTGGAGACGGCCGCGGTGCTTCCCGCACTGCTGCAAGCACTTCCGAGCACCGAACAGACCGGAGGCTGGCTCGGCGGCTTCGCCGAGGGAGCCGTACTGGGCACCATCGCCCTGCCCGCGCCGGGCACCGCCGCGGAACCGCTCGCCCTGGATGCCGATACCGCCGATGTGGTGCTGGTGGCGACCGGTGACCGGGTGTCGCTGGCCACGCCGCAGGAGCACATCCGGTCGGTGGACGCGGCGCGACGGCTGTTCCCCGTCATCGAAGAGACCGTGCTCGCCGAGGGTGAGGGTGTGCGCGCCGCCATCGACGCCGCCTTCGGCGCGGGCGCTCTCGCCACCGCCGCCCAACTGCTGGGTGCCGGGCGGGCGCTGCTGGACATCAGCGTGGAGTACGTGAAGCAACGCCACCAGTTCGGCAAGCCGATCGGCCAGTACCAGGCCATCAAGCATCACCTGGCGGATGTGCTCATCGGCCTGGATATGGCGCAGCCGCTGCTCTACCGGGCGGCGCTCTCGGCGCAGGACGGGGCCGCGACCGCGGCGCGCGACATCTCCGCGGCCAAACTGGCCGCTGGGGAGGCCGCGTACCGGGCCGCGCGCACCGCGCTCCAGGTGCACGGGGCCATCGGGTACACCGCCGAATGCGATCTGTCGCTGTGGATCACGAAGGTGACCGCACTGCGCTCGGCGTGGGGCACAGCGGATTTCCATCGGACCCGGATCGCCGAGGCGCTGCGCTCGGAAGGGTCGGCGGCGTGAGGCCGCCGAACACGCGCGGTACAGCGCGACGCCCCAGCACCGTGCGACACCCCAGCGCCGCCCAGTGGCGGGGCACAGCATCCCGTCCACGCCGACATCGGCACGGCGGGCGCGGTTCTCGCCCGGAGACCACTGTGCCCCGTAGCCACGCGGCTGCTCCCGTACACCGGAACGGTCACAGCGTGGGCGCTTGCACGCGGGGGCGGCGGCCGCACCCCACGCGGCCACACGCCGCTCGAACTGAAAGTGGTACCACATGGGTCTGAGTGCGGAGCAGCAGGAACTCGCGAGCACCGTGCGCGCGGTGTTGGCCAAACACGGGGACAGCGCCGCCGTGCGGCGCGGGCTCGATGGCCCGCGCGGATACGACGAGCAGCTGTGGTCGCTGCTGTGCGAACAGGTCGGAGTGGCGGCGCTGGCGATTCCGGAGGAGTTCGGCGGCATCGGGGCCGGACCGGTCGAATCCCTGCTCGTGGTCGAGGAATTGGGCCGCACGCTGAGCGCGCCGCCCATGCTCGGGTCGGCGGTGCTGGGAGTGCGTGCGCTGCTGCTCGCCGGTGACACCGAGGCGAACGAGCGGCTGCTGCCGGAGGTCGCCGAGGGTGCACGCACCCTCGCCCTGTGCTGGGCCGGGCGGCGCGGCTGGGACGAGTTCGGTGTCGCGGCCACGAACGGAAAGCTCACGGGCACCACGCATTACGTGCTCGACGGGGCGTATGCCGACACCCTGCTGGTGCTCACCGCCGACGGACTCTTCGAGGTGGACGGTGCGGCGGACGGGGTCGCGCGGCAGACGATGCCGACCCAGGACCCCTCGCGGCGGCTGACCGACATCGGTTTCGAGGGCGTCACGGCGCGGCGGCTCGGCGGCATAGCCATGGACCGGTTGCGAGCGACCGCCTGGCTGGCGGTGGCCGCCGAGCAGGTCGGGGCGGCACAGCAGTGCCTGGACCTGACCGTCGACTACACCAAGTCGCGGGTGCAGTTCGGGCGGCCCATCGGCAGCTTCCAGGCGCTCAAGCATCGGATGGCCGATATGTACGTGCAGGTGGAGTCGGCGCGGTCGATCGCGCACCATGCCATCGCGGCGCTGGCCGCGGGTGACGTGGACGCGGTGGATGTGGCGGCGGCGCGACTGTACTGCACCGACGCGCTCAATGCGGTGGTGTCGGAGATGGTGCAGATGCACGGCGGTATCGCCATCACCTGGGAGCATGACGCGCATCTGTTCTTCAAGCGGGCGCATGGTTTGGCGCAGTTGTTCGGATCGCCCGCGCGGCCGCTGGCACGACCGGCTTAGCGGCGCATCTCCTCGGCACAGGCCGGTGGTCTCGGACGTTCGCCCTGGCCACCGGGCCTGTGCGGTATCTCACCGCGGGAATATAGTTAGCATACGCAATCATTGAAGTTCTGTCTCGCGTCAGCTCTGACCACTGGATCGCGCTTCGAGCGCCTGACGGATCAACGCTCGAGCAGCATCACCCGTGACCGACTGGCTTACCAGGACATCAAAGGTCCGGTGGTAGATCTTTATCTCTCGAGGTTGAGTGATACTCAGTTCCGCCGTAATCCCTTCGACCAACACCCTTTTCGAATCGAACATCACGAAACCGGTCGTGGCAGTCTCAAAGGGCGCTGTGCGCGGAATGATTCCCAATGTCACCCGTGGCATCCCCTGGACGGCTATCAGCCGATCCATCTGCCCCGTCATGGTCTGATCGTCACCGACCGTCGTATACAGCGCTTGTTCGGCAATCACGAAGTGGAACAGGCGTTCTCGCTGGTACAGGACCTGTTGACGCTCCATGCGCTTGGACACGCCCTGATCGAGATCGTTGGGTATCTGCTGAAACTCGATCACCTTTCGCAGGATGCCAGCCGCATAGTCCGCGGTTTGGAGTAGTCCGGGGATGAGAACCGGTTCGAACCACCGAAGTATCCGAGCCTCTGACTCCCACTTGATCGACGCCTGTTGGCGTCTCCTGGTTCCGGTGCTCAGGATCTTCCGCCACTCGAGGTACGCGGAATCGATATTTTGCCGAGTGGCTATCAGGTCTGCTAACTGGTCTTCAGCATTGCAGTGTCGGCAGTACGCTTCGAGGTCTTCGCGTGACGGCTTGATCTTGCCGTACTCGAGTTTGGAAACCTTACTGGCATCCCAACGGTTTCGGCGCGCCAGTTCCGCACCACTGAGCCCAGCATGAAAACGAATCTCCCGAAGCCGTGCCCCGAGAGATTCGCGCTGTCGATGAAGAGATTCCGTCACTGGTTGACGTACTCCGTATACGGCGTAGCCAGCGACCAGAACCGGTATTTGAGTTGACGACAGTAAGCGGCGATGTGCGGATCAGTGGTAACCGCGCCAGACCAGCCGCCCGACTGCCCGAACGCTGAGAAGATCACTAGTTCATCGTCGAACAACCAGAAGTCATCCGGTGGCACTTCACCCGCAAGGTGTCTGGGCAAGTACCTGATGTCCTCCCCCGCTTGGGTGTTCAGCTCCGCCACACTCAGCGCGAAGCGGGTGTAGTCGGTATGCGGCTCGGTGACGATACGGACCCTGGTCACCGGAACGCTCCGGCTGACCGTCTCCTGCACGAGATCTGTCCAGGGCTGGAACCAGGCGTAATCATCGGGTTCGTGTGCCAGGAACCGCCTGAGCGGTTCGTGCTCATACGGCTCGGCGTACGAGTCGAGCACCTCCAGGTGGAATGCCTCCCGCTTGCAGGTCCGGAGCAGGTCCGGAAACCCCTCATCGGGCACTAGCCGCACCGTAGAATGTCCTCTCTCGCTTGGGAACCGAGATCGCAGTTTCATCGTCGGCTAGATCCAGTTGGCTTAGCGTCTCGTGATCTGTGATCGGTTGGCCGGTAAGGATGAAGGTACCTCGACCGGTATCGGTCAGGGTTCCACCGATGAACGTGTCCGGCTCCAGGAAGCCGAGCAGCAGATGCGGCAGCTCTACCGTGTCAGCCCGGTCGGTCTTCCATGCCTGGATGACGTACCTGCGCTGGTCATCTACCAGCAAAGCGGGGCATCCGTTGTTGGTGCTTCCGCCTTTGCCCAGAAAACGCAATGACATCGCTTTCACCTCTCTGTGAACCGTGCTCGTTGATGCACGACGCCAATCAAGTCTGGCTCTGGCTCGCAGGCTATGACTAGTGAATACCTGAAACGTGCACGATTGAGCATGATCGTAGACGCTGGTGCCAGCCGCTCCTTAGCGTTTGATCGGGCGCTCGGGGGCGGTGCGGTCGACCCGCTCCCGGTCGCCGACCACCGACGAACCAAGGGGAGCGGGATGGCCAGGCGTAGCAGGCTCGGAGAGTTCCCCGGCGGCGTACTGGAGATCAGCGCCTACGACGATGACCCTGTAGACGGGCATCCAGGGGTGTATCTGGAGATCTACCACGCTGCCGACGACACCCAGCGAGGAACCGAAATGCGCTACCACGCAACCGCGATCGGATATCTGCGGACCGATGTATCTGGCGTGGCCCAGTTCTGGGACGAGTCGCAGATTCGTAAGCTGGCCGCTCGGCTCGGCTACGACTTCGCCGACATGATCGTCTACGACCCGAAATTCGGTCGGCCACCGCTGGCACGGCTGAAGGCCCAAGCCACCCGGCTCGACGCCGAAGCGGTCATAGTCCCCGGCCTCGAACACTTCGAGGGCGGACAGGTACCCGAAACACTGGTGCGCCAGGTAGCCGTGATCACCGTGACCCCGGAAGAAACCTACGCGCGGCGCGCTACGCCACATCCGCCGGATCTGCCGCCCGGCGCGGCGAACGGACCCTGAACACGCTCACCTGGGACCGTGCAGCGCCCCCCGACTCCACCGCCAACGCATCCAACTTCCCAGCGTCTGCGTGGTTGCGGGGCTTCCGGCGCGCGGTGTCGCACAATCTCGGAAAGGGCACCCGGCGGCGAGAGGGGTTCGCTATGGATGGCGGAACGTGGGTTGTGCTGATCATGGCGGTGGTGGCGGCGTTAGCGCCGATCTGGCTGCTGTGGTTGCGGCGGCGGAAGATCAAGCGGTACGGGATCGGTGGCGGGGAGTTCAACCATCCGTTCGCGACCTTGGGATACGGGGGTGTACCGCCGGGAACGGTTATCCAGGAGGACTTCGGCGGGCCGGGGAAGTCCGAACCGATCGGGCGGGGTTCGGACGATCCCGATGACGAACCCGACATACGCCGCCACGACTAATGGTGCAGGACCTCGACCTCGCGGGTCGGGGGCTTGCTGCCGAACTTGGCGCGCAGGGGGTAGAGGGCGGCTACCGCCAGGAGGCTGATGGTGGAGGCCAGGAGTTGGTTGCGCTGGTCGGGGTTGCGGGCCATCGCTATGAAGACGATGGCGATGGCGGCGATGACGAGCCAGCTGAGATAGGGGTAGCCCCACATTCGGTAGGTGAGGGCCGAGGGGTCCTCGCGGCGGAGGCGGGCGCGAAGACCCAACTGGGAGAACATGATCGCCACGTAGACGAAGGCCAGCACCACGCCGATGGAGTTCACCAGGAAGGTGAAGACCTGGTCCGGGGAGACATAGGAGGCGATGACCGCGCCCCAGGCGGCGACGGTGCCGAGCAGCACCGCGCGGGCGGGGACGCCGCGCTTGTTCACCTTCACCAGACCGGCGGGGGCGTCGCCGTCACGGGTGAGGACGTAGAGCATGCGGGACGAGACGTAGATGGCCGAGTTGAGCACCGACAGCACGGCGGTCAGGATGACCACCTGCATGATGGTGCCCGCGGCGGGCACACCCATGTGGTCCAGGGCGCTGACGAACGGACTCTTCAGCACCTCGGCGTCGTTCCAGGGCAGGATGCAGACGATGAGGAAGATCGAGGCCACGTAGAACAGGCCGACCCGCCACAGCACGTTGTTGGTGGCGCGGGCGACGACCTTCCCCGGCTCCTTGGATTCGGCCGCCGCCACGGTGACGATCTCGGTGCCGCCGAAGGCGAACATCACCACCACGATGGCGGAGAACACGCCGGCGATGCCATTGGGCACGAATCCGCCGTGCCCGGTCAGATTGTGCAGGCCGCCGTCGGCGTCGGGCCACAGACCGAACAGGTACACCGCGCCCAGCACCAAAAACAGCACGATGGCCACGACTTTGATGGAGGCGAACCAGAATTCGAATTCGCCGAAGGATTTCACCGACACCAGGTTGACGGCGGTCATGATCACCAGCAGCGCGGCGGACAACACCCACTGCGGCAGGTCCACCCATGCGCCGAGGATGGCGGCACCGGCCACAGCCTCCGCGCCGACCAGGATGACGTACAGGTACCAATACAGCCAGCCGACCACGAATCCGGCGAACGGCCCCATGGACATGCGCGCGTACTCGGCCAGCGATCCGGCCACCGGGCGGGCCACCACCATCTCGCCCAGCGCCCGCAGCACACACAGCACCAGCAGCCCGGCCGCCGCGTAGGACAGCACCGCGGCGGGTCCGGCGGTCTGGATGACCGAGCCGGAGCCGACGAACAGGCCCGCGCCGATCGCGCCGCCGATGGCGATCATCGTCATATGACGTCGCCGCAGGCCGGGCCGCAGCCCCTCCCGCTCCTGTGTGATCGGCACCGTCACTCTGACCGCCACCTTCTGGGTTGTTGCTCGAATGTTGCGGCTACACCATATCGGCCCTGGTCATGCGACCAGAACCCGAGGTGTGAGCTCGGCCGCCGAGGGGACCCGCCGTTCGCGGTCCCGAACTCGGCAGGGCGGAGCGGGGTGATCCGACGTCCCCGAGGTGCGCCGACGGCCGGAGTCGGGCGGGCGCAAACGAATTCGGCGTAGCGTCGGAAGGTATGAGCGAGACGAATCGGAGCGGGGTCCGCGTCGAGCCGTGTGCCAAGCGCGTGCGGAGCTATCTCGGAGGTCACCTGGTCGCCGACACCCGCCATCCAGTCCTGGTGTGGGAACACCCCCACTACCCCACCTACTATCTGCCCGCCGCCGACCTGACGGCCAAGCTCGAGCCGTCCGGCGACGCCCGCGGCTCCACCGAACTCGGCGACGGCACCGTCTTCGACGTGCTGGCCGACAATGCCACCGCCTTCGGCGCGGCCGTGCGCTACCTGGACTCCCCCATACCGGAACTGCGGGAGTTGGTGCGGCTGGACTTCGACGCCATGGACGCCTGGTTCGAGGAGGACGAGCCGATCTACGTCCACCCGCGCGATCCCTACAGCCGGGTGGACGTCCTCGCGAGCTCGCGCCATATCCGCGTGGATATCGACGGCACCACCGTCGCCGACTCCCGCAACCCGCGCATCCTCTTCGAAACCGGGCTGCCCGCACGGTATTACCTGCCGATGACCGATGTGCGCATGGATCTGCTGCGCGAGTCCGACACCACCAGTCAGTGCCCGTACAAGGGGACGGCCTCGTACTGGAGCGTGCGGATCGGGGAGAAGGAGTATCCGGACATCGTGTGGGGGTATCCGACGCCGCTGCCGGAGAGCCAGAAGGTTGCCGGGCTGGTGTGCTTCTACAACGAGAAGGTGGACATCTGGGTGGACGGCGAATTGCAGGCCAGGCCCGCCAGCCCGTTCAGCTGAGAAGCGGCGCGACCCGGGGATCGCGGTCGAGCCGCCCGCCCCGGCCTCGGTCCCACGTCGGGCCACCCGGTCCGGCGGCCGTGTCAGCCCGCTCGAGTCAGCCCGCTCGAGTCAGCCCGCTCGAGTCAGTGCGCCCGGGGCCAGCAGGGCGCGGGTGGTCTCGTGCGCCGGGGCCGCGAAAACGCTTGCCGTATCGCCGGATTCCACCACCCGACCGGTGTCCAGCACGGTGACGGTGTCGGTGCGTTCAGCGATGAGCGGCAGATCGTGCGCGATGAGCACCAGGGCGAGCCGATGGCTTACGCGCAGCCCGGCCAGCAGGTC